>CANQJK010000012.1 GCA_947624235.1 uncultured Clostridia bacterium
CCGATGTTGACCGTTTGCGGAGAAAACTTTGCAATGAGCGCGTTGGTAAACTACACGGTGGGAAAGGACGGGCAAATAGCGGTAGGCGTTTACAAGTTTATGTCCGCCGACGACGACGCCGTCACATTCACTCTCAACAACGCATTGCAAACCACTCCCTGCACGCTTCGGCTTTCGGAGGGGGATAGCCTGTGCGCAAGCAGGCAATTGTTGATAAAACCGTCAAAGGAACAATGACTATGAGAAGTTACAACGGATGGGACGAATTGTTCACAAGGGAATTTGCCAAACCCTATTTTGTCAAGCTCAAACAATTTTTGTTGGAGGAGTACGCGACAAAGCGCATATATCCTCCCAAAAGGTTGATACTCAACGCCTTTGACAACACCTCCTACGAGCAGGTCAACGCGGTTATCCTCGGGCAGGATCCCTACTACAATTTCGGACAGGCGATGGGAATGAGTTTTTCCGTTCCGCAGGGCGTAGCGGTGCCCAAAAGTCTTGTAAACATATTCGAAGAAATACGTTCGGATACGGGGCGCCCTTCTCGCATAGAGGGCGGAGACCTCACCCCGTGGGCAAAGCAGGGCGTACTGCTAATGAACACGGTGCTCACGGTGGAAGAGGGCAAGCCCAACTCGCACAAGGACAAGGGTTGGGAAATATTTACCGACGCGGTGATAGAATACCTCAACGCCAGAGAACGCGGAATGGTGTTTTTGCTGTGGGGACGCAACGCCTACGCCAAAAAGGCGCTTATCACCGCCCCGCAACACCTTGTGCTCACGGCTTCGCACCCCAGTCCGCTATCGGCATACAACGGGTTTTTCGGATGCCGTCATTTCAGCAAGACAAACGAATTTTTGGCAAGGCAGGGCAAGGAGATAGAGTGGTAGCGTGACGAAGGCGATTTTGACTATCCACGGATATTTGACGGACGTAAACGATTTCGGCAGACTGTACGATTACCTCGACTGTTACGACGAAGTTGTGCCTGTGCAAATTCCCGGTCACAACGGCAAGGTGAATTTCAAAGCGTTTACCGTAGAGAGCACGCAACAAGCGGTGCTGTCGGCATACGACGCGTTGAGCGCCAAGCACGACGAAGTGGACGTAGTGGGGTTTTCCATGGGCGGAGCGCTTGCGACTTGGCTGTGCGCATTGCGCAAGGTGCACAGAGCGGTGTTGCTGTCGCCCGCAAACAAGTTTATAAACATATGGTTGCCCGTTTCCGCAGTCAAGTTTTACGGCGAAAAGACCGTTGATACCTACCGCAACGCGGAGGGTACGTTTAAGCAAAAGAGCCGTGTGACAAAAGACGCGCTCAAACCTTACGGCGAAAACATCACCGTGGCGGGCAAAGTGGCTTTCAGCCGAACCTTCCGCTACATGACGCCACGCAATTTGCACGTTTTTAACGAATTGGTAAAGCAAAGCAACATGTGGCTCGCTTCTTCCGCGCCCATTTCCACGCCCACCTTGGTGCTGTGGGGCAAGTTGGACGAGCTTGTGCCCTATAAATCGGTGCAGTACGTTTGCAAATATTTTTCCGACATACGCACGCGTATATATCCCGACGTGGGACACGCCATGCTCTACACAAATTTGGACGACCGTATCATCAAGGATACGATGGACTTTTTGACAGAGGGCAATTTTGACAAAGAAGTGCCCAAACGCAAGTAGTGCTTCGCGCGCTATTTGCACAAACTGACGATACAAGCGACATTGAAAACAGGAGAGTTATGCTTCAACTAAAAAACATTGTCAAGGACTACACCGTTACAAGCGAATTGACCGTGCACGCGCTCAAAGACGTGTCCCTCAACTTTCGCAAAAGCGAATTTGTTTCCGTTTTGGGACCGAGCGGATGCGGAAAGACCACCCTGCTCAACATAATAGGCGGTTTGGACCGTTACACAAGCGGAGATCTCGTAGTGGACGGCAAAAGCACAACGGGCTTTAAGGACGCCGATTGGGACAACTACCGCAACCGTTCGGTGGGATTTGTGTTTCAAAGTTACAACCTCATCGCCCACATGAGCGTGTTGGACAACGTTGCCCTGTCCCTCACTTTTGCGGGAGTAAGCAAGGCAGAACGCATTTCCCGCGCCAAAGAGGCGCTATCCCGCGTGGGTTTGGCAGATCAGATACACAAACGTCCCAACCAATTGAGCGGAGGGCAAATGCAACGCGTCGCGATAGCGCGCGCGATCGTGGGCGATCCGAGCATCATCCTCGCCGACGAACCAACGGGCGCGTTGGACACGGAAACGGGCGTGCAGGTTATGGATCTGCTCAAAGAGATATCCAACGACAGGTTGGTGATACTCGTCACACACAACGGCGAACTTGCCGAAAGGTATTCCACCCGCATAGTGCGCCTTTTGGACGGCAATTTGGTGGACGACACTTGCCCCTACACGGACGAAGAGCTTGCCCGCGACTGTGAGCAGACCGCAGAGCAAACGGAAGCCGAGGAAGAACAAAAATCTCACCCCAAGTCGTCAAAAAGCAACGGCTGGAAGCGGTTTTGGTTTTCTTTGGGGACGGCGTTTGCCATATCTTTTCGCAATTTGCGCACCAAGAAGGGGCGCACGTTCCTCACGAGTTTTGCGGGAAGCATAGGCATTTTCGGCATTGCTTTGGTTTTGGCGATATCCGGCGGAATGGGAGATTACGTTGATTACATGCAGACGGAAGCGGTGGGGGACAGCTCCGTGACCATAGGAGAAACGGCTTACAGCGTCAGCCGAATACTCAGCATCATGGGGGATATGGAAGGCGTAAACGAGGAACCCTATCCCGACAGGCAGGAAGTCGTGCCCTACGAAAGGGAAAGTTTCCACAGCTCCACGACGATCTCGGAGGACTTTATAGCGTATCTGCAAAAAATGGACAAGTCCCTGTACAACGCAATGAATTTCGGTTACAACATCAACATGCACGTCCTCAAAGGCAACGTGTATTTGCCCTCCTGGTCCCTCTACGCAAGTCAGATGGTGGAAGAGGACGAGTTGATAGAGGACAACTACGACGTGCTGTACAAGGCGGATACGTCCGAAACGGGCTATCCCAAGGACAAAACGGAAGTTTCGTTGGTGGTAAACAAATTCAACCGCATAAGTCCCTCCACATTGAAAGCGCTCAACATTCCCTACACCAACGAGGACGGAAGCTACAAGGCGGTGCCCTTTGAGGATATCATCCAACAGGGACAGTACACGTTGGTGCGCAATAACGGCTGGTATAACAAAGTCAGCGACAGTCCTGCGCGCTTTTCGGAGATAAAGTCCTCTCAATACGGCGAGATAGACAGCGAAAACAAAATAGACATCAAGATAATTTCCATTTTGCGTCCCAAAAACGACGACAGCACCCAATGGCTCACGTCGGGAGTGGCTTATCTGCCCGAACTTGCCAATTTCTTGATAGAGGACGCTTCTAACTCGGAAGTGGGCAAGGCTCAATTGAACGCCAAAACCTACAACGTGTTGACGGGTGCGGAATTCAAGGTGAAAGTTCCCTCGCCCGACAAGCCCGAAAACGAACAAAAACAGATAGAATCGCAATATGTGGACGCGCTAAAAGCTATCGGCGCATTCAAAACGCCCACGAGCATAAAGATATACCCCAAAAGTATCGATTCCAAACAACTCATCACCGAGTACATCGAAAACTGGAACAACACGCACGACGAGAACGAGCAGGTGCTTTACCTCGATCTGACGGGGTTGGCATTGTCCCTCATGGCAACGTTTATCGACGTCGTCAGTTGGGTGCTGATAGCCTTTTCTGCTGTGGCGCTTATCGTGTCTACCGTGATGATAGCCGTCATCACCTACACTTCGGTGGTGGAACGCACCAAGGAAATAGGCGTATTGCGATCTATCGGCGCGCGCAAACGGGACGTGCAACAACTGTTCAATGCCGAAACGGCGGTGATAGGCACTTTTGCAGGCATATTGGGCGTTGTGTTTGCCCTCATTGTGGGCTTGCTTGTCAACGTGGTGCTCGGCTACGCCTTCGGCGTCACCAATATTGCCGAATTTACCCCCGCCATCATTGTGGGAATGTTTGCGCTGTCCGTGTTCCTCACGGTATTTGCGGGGCTTATCCCCGCCCGTATCGCCGCTAAACGCGATCCCGTCAAGTGTTTGAGGACGGAATAGACGTCAAAGCGCGCAAAACAAGCGTACCTGAAAAAACGAGGTTTTTCCCGCGCGGTTCGACGGGCTTTTGATAGCGTTTGCCAAGACGATTTTGCGACAGCGCGCGCGTCGCGATACTTTTGCGTCATTTTTGTCCAAAACGCTTGATTTTTGATTCATATTCTATTATAATATATGTTGCCCAAATGGGGGCATCCCTTGCTGTGACAAAACGTCACGGCCAAATAGACCACAAGGAGGTATTTTTAGCATGAACAGTTACGAATTGTTGTATATCCTTAACAACGATTTGGCGGACGAAGCCAAAGACGCGGTAGTGGAAAAGCTCAACGCGGTTGTTACGGGTAACGGCGGTACTGTGGACAGCGTAGAAAAATGGGGCACACGTCGTTTGGCTTATCCCATCAACTTCAAAAACGAAGGCTACTATGTGCTTGTCAATTTCACCGCACCCGCAACTCTTCCCGACGAGCTGGAACGTGTTATGCGCATCACCGACGCAGTTATACGTTTTCTTATTGTCAAGAGATAATATTTCAAGGAGATACTTATGAACAGAGCATTTTTGATTGGAAGACTGACACAAGATCCACAGGCATCAACGCCTACCGAATCGGGACATTCCTATTGCCGTTTTTCTATTGCCGTCAACCGCGGATATTCGCGTGACGGAGAGAGCAAGGCGGATTTTATCAACATCATCACTTGGGACGCTCTTGCGCAAAACTGCGTACGCTATCTGCAAAAGGGCAGTCAGGTTGCTGTTTTGGGAAGCATCCAAACCAACACCTACGAGCGCGACGGCGTAAGACGTCAATCGGTAGATATCCGCGCAGACCAAGTGGAGTTTCTTTCTCGCGCAAACACCGCTCCCCAACAGGGACAAGCGCCTGCGCAACCCGCCAAGGATCAGGCGATCGACGAGCTTAAAGTTGTCGATGACGACGATATGCCTTTCTAAAACAAGGAGAGTAAAAAAATGGAGAATAAAGAAGTAAAAAGACCTTTGAGAAGTCCTGCACGCCGTAAGGTTTGCAATTTTTGCGTAGAGAAGTCCGAACACATCGATTACAAGGACATCGCCAAGCTCAAAAAGTACATGGCGGAAAGCGGAAAAATTCTTCCCCGCCGTATGACGGGCGTTTGCGCTCATCACCAAAGAGAGCTTGCCGTAGCTATCAAACGCGCACGTCAAATGGCTTTGATACCCTATGTAGCCGACTAAAATGTCGCTCGGGTATTCCGCGCAAAACGGTTTGCGTCGCAACACGCCTTTGACATCACCGCTCGCACGAATGTGCGGGCGGTATTGCTATCTGGCGGTTGCTCATGCTACCCATGCGAATATTCATTCGCACGGGAACCCGTTTTCCCCACCAAGTCTTTTTGACTTGGTGTGGGCCCCGTTTTTTTCGGGGATATATTTATTTCCCTACAATAGTGTTGGTGCAGATACCGATATTTTGGACTACTGATCTCGGGGCAATGCTTGTGTTGCAGATTATTTTGCGCGAAACACCCTCGCTCTCGGCAGAACAAGGTCGGGACATTGTTTTGAATTAATGGTTTCAGCACAGTCCCCTCGTCGCTACCATTGTATTTGATGTGCGTTGCTTGCGCTTTAATTACAGAAGTGCAATTCCGCATTTCGTTTACCGCAACACCCCAACAATCACACGAAAGATACAAATTCTTGCTGTCGGGCGAAGATATCTTTACGGCGGACAATGTTCACAAAAAGGATCCTACCATATGCCGTAAGATCCTTTTTTTCTACTCTTTTACTCTTTTGTGCAGAAGTTCGGTTTGCGCCCTTTTCTATGCTCTATCAAATAGGGCGTACGAAGCGCGCGTGATTGCAAACGGAAAAAGTTTTAGTATAGTTCCGTGCACAGCAGGCATGTATCGACACGCTCGCGGGGAACGCCCCTTTATTTGTAAACCGACAACAAAATACTTGAAAATTAAACATTTATATAGTATTATTGTTTATAAGGAAACAATTATATGTCCAAAAGAAAAATCAAGCGCAAAATATTTACCGCCCTGCTGTGTTTGGCAATTTTGGCAGGTTTGCTGGCATTGCTGTTCAGTGGCGACAACAAGCAGGTGGTCCACGACATTTTCAACGGTGCGCCCATCGAAACGATTTTGGCAGAGGTGCAATCTCTCGGCTGGCAGGGCTGGGTGGTGTTCGGCGCGCTGTCCATGTTGCAAGTGGTGCTCACCTTTTTGCCTGCGGAACCTGTTCAGGTTTTGGCGGGCATATCCTACGGATTGTGGATAGGGCTTGCCATCTGCATGGCGGGCGTGATAGTGGGCAACACTATCGTGTACATTCTGTACAGGGTGTACGGCAACCGTCTGAGCGAGTACTTTCAAAAGAAGATAGAGGTAGATTTCGACGTGTTGCGCCGTTCCAAACGCGTAACGTTGATGATCTTTATTTTGTACTTTTTGCCTGCCATACCCTACGGTCTCATTTGTTTTTTCACTGCTTCGCTCAACACAAAGTATCCCAAGTACATCATCGTCACCACCCTCGGCTCCCTGCCGTCGGTGCTTATAGGCGTGGCGTTGGGGCACATTGCCACCAACAGTTGGATAGTTTCCCTTGTGATATTGGCAGTGCTGATAGTGCTCATCGTGTTGTTGTATGTGTTCCGCGTCAAGGTGTTTTCCGCGGTCAACAATTTTGCCAAAAAGCAGTTCAATTACACGTCGTCTACAAAGGTGCGGGAGCCGAACGCCTTTTTCAATGCCATTATATTTGCAGGGTTAAAGATGTGGTTGCGTCGTCGCGTAAAGTGCGTTGTTCGGCGCAACGTGGAGAGTATCAACAAGCCGGCGGTGGTGCTGTGCAATCACGGTTCCTTTATCGACTTTATGTACTTTTCCATGTTGCTCAGCAAGGAAAAACCGCATGTGGTTTCTACTCGTCAATATTTTTACGAAAAGCGTTTGGGCACATTGCTCAAAAGGTTGGGCTGTATTCCCAAAAGCATGTTCACCACCGATATGGAAAACATTCGCAACTGCCTTTCCGTTATCAAGCAAAACGGCGTATTGGTCATTTGCCCCGAGGCGAGGTTGTCCACCGCGGGCGAGTTCGAAGATATCCAACCGGGCACCATGGGCTTTTTGCGCAAGATAGGCGCCAATGCGGATATCTATTCCATACGCTTCGGCGGAGACTACCTTGCCATGCCCAAGTGGGCGCGCACACCCAAAAAGCGGTTGATAAGGCGCGGTTCGACGGTGGAGGCAGAGTTGGACTTGCTGTTTGCCAAGGGTGAGAGCACGCAACTATCGGCAGAAGAGTTTGAGGCGCGCGTATTGCAACGGTTGGTGTACAACGATTTCGATTGGCTAAATGAGCACCCGCAAATGCACTATCCGCAGGGAAATTTGGCACTTGGGTTGGAAAATATCCTGTATCGTTGTCCCAAATGCGGAGAGGAATTTACGTTGGAGACCTTTGGCAACACGGTGCGTTGCACGCACTGCGGTTATGAGGACACAATGGACGATCGCTACGGCTTTACCAACGAAAACGGCGTGTTTGCAAATCATCAGCAGTGGTACAATTGGCAGATGTCCGTGTTGAAGGAGCAAATAGCGTCCGATCCGAATTTCGAATTGCGCAGTCCCGTTACGCTTTTCCACGAATCTGCGGGCGGAGGCAAGCAACTTGCCGAGGCGGGCAAGGGCGAGTGCGTGTTCAACAGAGAGGGACTCACCTACACCGGGCAGGACAACGGCGAGCAGATAACAAAGTTCTTTCCCCTTTCGGGCATCTACCGTTTGCTGTTTGGCGCAGGCGAGGATTTTGAAATTTACGAAGGCGAGCATTTTTGGTACTTTGTTCCACAGGACAAGCGCAGTTGCGTAAAGTGGTACATGGCAAGCATGCTCCTTTGTGGCAAGTAAGAGGTGTTGCAAGTGATAAGTTTGGTTGGAAGCGCCGTTATCGACGCCGTATTGGAATGGGTATTCGGGCTACTGCTGGTGGCAGAATTGGTGGTCATCGGTGTGTTGGTATCCAAGCGTCTTTTGGTCAAAAAGACCAACGGCGGGGACGCTCGCTCGCAGGAGAAGTCCTTCTCGTCCATATCCGCCCGCTCCTTTGTCACCGTTGTCGCGTTGTTGGCAGTCATCATTCTGTTAAGCGGAGTGTTGTCCTACGTTATTCCGCAGGGAAGTTTCAGCCGTGACGACGACGGCGCTATCGTCCCCGACAGTTATGTGGGCGGTAGAGTGCAAGGCATTGCCTTTTGGCGTGTGATCACCGCGCCCGTAAGAGTGTTTTTTGCCGAGGACGCCCTCACCATCGTGATGATAAGCATATTTTTGTTGGTGATGAGCGGTGTGTTCAACGTCATGGAAAAAACGGGCGGTGTGTCCGTGTTCATTCGCAAAATAGTGGGCAAGTGCGGTAAACGCAAAATGTTGGTTATCTGCGTCGCCACATTGGTGTTTATGGCATTTGGAAGCTTTTTCGGCATGTTCGAGGAGCTTGTCACCTTGCTACCTATCATGGTGGTGTTTATGCTCAGCTTGGGTTACGACACCATGGTGGGTTTGGGCGTGTGCATGATGGCCACCTGCTTTGGATTTTCCGCCGCAATAACAAACCCGTTCAGCGTGGGGCTGGCGTCGGGCTTTGCGGGCATAGGCGTTGCCGACGGCGTGTGGCTTCGTCTGGTGCTGTTTGTGTGCGTGTACGCCATTGTTATCGGCTTTTTGTTTTTGCACATCAGGCGCATAACAAAGGATCCTACAAAGTCGCTCAGCTACGATGTCGATCGCGAAAAGTTGGAGCATTTGGAACTTTCTATCACCGAGGAAACCCCGCGCGACAAGCGATTGTTCAAAATTTATGCCGTGTTTTTCGGTGTGCAGATGGTCCTGCTGGTGGTGATCGCCACCGTGCGCGCAATAAGCGGTTATGCAATACCCATTTTGGCTGTCAGCTTTTTGGTGGGAGGCGTCATTTCGGGACTGCTTGCGGACAAACCCAAAAAGGTCTTTGCCTGGCTGGGCAAGGGCATGTTGTCCATGCTTCCTGCGGTGTTGTTGATAGGAATGGCAAGTTCCGTCAAGCTTATCCTTGCCGAAAGCAACATTTTGGACACTGTCATGAACTTTGTCATCGGCAAACTGTCCGTCATTCACAGCAAATTTGTCATTGTGTTGTTGCTTTACGCGTTGATATTGTTTTTGCAGATATTCATCGGCTCCGCCTCCGCCAAGATATTTTTGCTGTTGCCCATTTTGCTACCCATTTCGCAGGCGTTAGGCATTTCTCCCACACTGGTGATACTCACCTACTGCATTGCGGACGGCTTTACGGATATGATCCTGCCCACCAACCCCGTGTTGCTGATAGGTCTGTCCATGGTCAACGTGTCCTACGGCAAGTGGGTGCGCTGGACCTGGTGGTTGCAACTGCTGATGCTTGTTTTCACCGTCGCCGTACTGCTGTTCGCCTCCGCCATAGGCTACTAGAAATCGGGTTTCATATATCTTTGAGCGAGTCAAACAAAAAACACGAGGTTTTCTCGTGCTTTTGTTTGCTGACTAATTAAATAAGTTGGGATATTTACTTGTCAATTGTTTTGGGTGTCTGTGTTTTGAGTGTTTTCCTCTGTTTGGATATTTGTGAGTCCGTTGAACCATTTATTCATTCTGTTATCTTGAATTGTTGACATAATAATGCCGAAGATACCGCTTGCCAGTAAACCTACGACTGCAAATGCAATAAGCACATAATTGAGTTTGGAGTAGTCCACAGATTGATCCAAGCAGATGAACTCCATTGCTATTTTGATATTTTCCGTTATGCTTACGCCGACAAGTACGGCGGCCGTTACGGCTATGATAATTTTTATTATCAAGGTCTTGAAAAAGTAGTTTTTCTCGGTTTGATTGCCTTTCAAATATTCGCCGTATGCTACAAGTGTAAAAGCTTCCTGTTCTTTTTCACCTCCCAAATCATTGCAGTGCATTTTTAAATATTCTTTAGCGTCGATATTGCTCACTGTCAGCCAATTTGAAAAGCGAATTTGCATTATTCTTTCACTGGCGTAGTCGCGCACGGCGGAAATAATATAAACTATACACCCGAAGGCGATACATATTTTGATGTTGGAAAGAGTGGAATCTACTTCGAAAACGCGTTCGACAGGATCTTTTTTTGACCACAATATAAATAGCAACACACCTATAAGATAGATTACTATGTCTAATACATCCAACGCTTTGCCTGCATATTTAAGTGTCATTGCTATTTTCTTGTCTGCCGAAGCGCGGGCAAGCCATTGGTTTTGGATCGCTCCGCCCGTGGCTTTTTCTGCGTCCATGGGTGGAGCAGAGGTTTTGTCAAACACATATCCGCAATTTGTGCATGTCGGTTGCGTGTTTGTGTAAACCGCTCCGCATTCGGGACAAATTCTTATTGCCGTGCCACAATGCGGACAGGCATTTGCATTGGTGGAAATTTCTTTCCCGCATTCGGGACATTTTATCAAAGCCATAGTTATTTGTCTCCTTTTGGGTACAAAGTGTTGTAAATCTTTTTTTCTTTCTTGTCAAAAGTATAGTTAAGTTCCAATTGTTTGTTTTTGCGTAGCCATTTTGCAAATTCCGTGTAGTAAATAACGTTATCTCTGCGTATTTTACGTCGAAACAAAAGTACTACAACAAAGCCAATGATCTCTGCCACAAAAAGTAATGCAGTAGAAACTATAAAGGCGCTCGTCCAAGGAAAATCTACATTGAGCGTTTTTCCTGTGATTCCCCTAATTCGCATGCAGACTATAATTATTAACAAACAAAACCCGCCTATTGAATTCGCTGTCGCCAATAATTTGTAATTAGATCGGAATCTATAATTTTTTTTGAAAGTTTTATTCGAACAGCAAAATTCATTCTCGTATTGCTTTTGCAGATCTTTTGGGATACTAAAAAACGACTTTTTGGCTTTTTCTTCTGCTTTTGCCTTTTTCAAGTCGTATTTGCAGTGGATACATATATCTGTGCTGTCGCTTATCTTTTTACCGCAATTCGGACACTCTATAAGAGCCATAACTCACCTCGTTTTCCTTTTCTTCCTCGGCGGGCGCTTTCCATGAAAAAATAAGGCACACAACCATAGTTATCACCAGAAACCCGATAAACACCGAATATAATATCCCGCCAACAGGTACGATTTTTTTCTTTTTTGACATATTGAACCTTTAATATACAATAAATTTGCACCTATATAAGTGCAAAACCATTATACATTGCGCATATAATAATGTCAAGCATTTGTTCCCAAATAAGTGCAATTTTGATTATGAACACAATTATCGAGAAAAAAGTCGGAAACAACATAAGGAGACTACGCGAACAGGCGGGCATGACGCAGGAGACGCTTGCGGCGAAATTGCAAGTTCGCGGTTGCGACATAACGCGCAGTGCCGTTGCCAAGATAGAGGTGGGGCAAAGACATCTTTATCCCGACGAGATAATTTTGATAAAAGATATTTTACGGACGTCGTACGAAGAAATTTTCAATTCATAAAAATTTCGCTCGCATATCCCCTGCAAAATGGTTTCGCTTCGGGCGCCGCGCGCCTCGTAACTCGAATTAGACACATATATTGCTCGCATATCCCCTGCAAAAAGGCTTCGCTTCGGACTTCGTCCTCGTTGCAGATTATTTTGCAGTGGACAAGCGAGCATTTTATATTACACGCTAATCCAATTTTTAATTTATCGATTTCTGCGCTCCGCCCTTGTTGCATATTATTTTACAGTGGATACACTCGCTCTGTCTGTATAAGGTTCCCGACCGCCCGCCCCTGCGTCGCAAATCGCCCTAGACATTTCCGCTCGCGCGAATAGCGCGGGCGGTATTGCTGTCAGGCGTTTGCTCCTTTCCCCACAAAGTCTTTGGAACTTTGTGGGGGCCCCGTTTTTCGGGGATATAATTTTTTTTACTACAATAGTGTTGGTGCAGATGCAGACATTTTGGGCTTACTGGTTTCAGGATAGAGAACATGTGCAGATTATTTTGCAGTGGACAAGCGAGCATTTTATATTACACGCTAATCCAATTTTTAATTTATCGATTTCGGCGCTCCGCCCTCGTTGCAGATTATTTTGCAGGGGATACACTCGCTCTCGTCGTTACAAGGTCGGGACATTTTTTGACTTGCTGATCTTGATGATAATGTTTTTTATCATTTGGGTACCGCTGTTTGGCGGTTGTCACTCGTTATTCGCACGGACGTGTTTGTAGGTGCAACAAACAGAATTGGTGCAGATACGGGAGGATTTGGGATTTGCTTGTTTCTGTTGTGGCGATCTTTTGGCGGGGCGGTTTGATGTGGCGAGATTTTTGTATAATTACGCGATCCTGACGAATATTGGCGACGTGTGTTTGGCTATGAAAAATCAGTTTACACCCTGTCGAAAAGGTTGTATAATAACGGTGCAAAAATTCTCAATGCGCAACAACGTATTGCGTTTGGAGCAATTTGCGCGTTGTTTCTCGTCGGCGTTGCAATGTCCGTGTTGCGATGTGTCCCTGTCAAATCGACGATCGGGCAAGCAATCGACGCTTCGAAAACTTTCGTTGAAACGGGCAAGTAGTGCGCGGGCGAAAATTGAACAACGAAAATGTGCTATCCAAGGACTCGTGTGGCGCAAGCCTCGGGGACCTTGAAAATAAATGGTAAAAGGAGAAAAAATTATGCAAACATTAAAAAAATGTCTTGCCGAATTTATCGGTACAGCGGTGCTGGTCGTGTTCGGTTGCGGTGTTGCAGTGGCAACGGGTTGCGCGGGTAACGACGGCATTGTGGCGACGGCTCTTGCTTTCGGTTTGGTGATAGTTGCCATGGCGTATTCCATTGGGAACGTCTCGGGCTGTCACATAAATCCTGCCGTTTCGTTGGCGATGGCGATAAACAAAAAGATATCCTGGAAGGACTTTGCTTTTTACGTTTTGAGCCAAGTGCTGGGCGCCATTGTCGGTTCTGCAATTTTGGGACTGTTCTTCGGCAGTTTTGCCAACCTTGGCGGTAACGCCGTCCAAAGCGTTGTGGTGGACAGATATTCCAACGGAGGCTATCTTGCCGTGGGCCTGGTGGTGGAGATCGTCCTCACGTTTGCCTTTGTGTTGGCAATTTTGGGCGTAACTTCCCGCACGGAAAACAAAGCGGTCACGGGCGTAGTTATCGGCTTGACGTTGACGTTGGTGCACCTTTTGGGTATCCGCCTGACGGGCACGTCCGTCAACCCCGCACGCAGTATCGGACCTGCATTGCTCCAAATGATCGACGGAGAATTCGGCGCGATAAAGGAAATTTGGATATTTATCGTAGGACCGTTTGTCGGTTCTGCATTGGCTGCGGTGCTGTACCGTTTCTTGGACAAAAATTCCGACGAAGTCAAGTTGGCAGAGTGACAAATCGCAGTAGAAAGCGTTGTCAACAGCGCACTTGACGTCAACAACGGTTTCATTTGCAACCGCGCGCATTGCGCGTGAAAAAGGCTGTTGCGTTAAGCTCGCAAACAACCCAAAACGGATAATTTACCAAACGACTTGAAATCTGAAATGCACCCTCTAAACGTTGTTCACTTTGCGTCTGACTTTTGGGGTTCATGGCAAATCGGTTTTCAAGCCGTTTTTTTTTGTGACAATTTCCATAAAGAATGCTTTATGCGACAGTCCGCTCTGTCTTTTTGCAGAATAAACCGTTTTGTACAATACACTTTTGACAATTGCGGTCGAGGAAAGGCAAAGAGTGTTTACACTGCGCGGAAAATATTGTATAATAGACGCATGGACATCAAAAAATTGCTAAAAGACAGCGAATTTCACTTCAACAAGCAGTTCGGGCAAAACTTTTTGACGGACGAAACTCTGTTGGAGGACATATGCAGTGACGCGCAAATACAGGGCGGAACGGTGTTGGAAATAGGCGCGGGCGCAGGCACGCTCACAAGGGCGCTTTGTCGTCATGCGGACAGGGTGGTGTCTTTTGAGGTGGACCGCAACTTGCAACGCATCCTCGACGTGACGCTTGCCGATTGCGACAACGTGCGCTACATCATCGGCGACATAATGAAGTACACAATGGAGCAGATAGAGGCGCTGTGCGGAAAAGATTACCGCGTGGTTGCCAACATTCCCTATTACTTGACAAGTCCGCTCATCATGCGGTTTGTGGAGGAGGGCAAAGGCGTGCGTTCGCTTACGCTCACTGTGCAAAAGGAAGTTGCCGACAGGCTTTCCGCTCGTCCGTCCACCAAGGAGTACGGTGCGATCACCGTTGCCGTGCAGGCGGTAGCCGACGTCGAGGTCACGCGCGTGTTGTCGCGGGATCTGTTTTATCCCAAGCCCAATGTGGATAGCGCCGTGGTAAACGTGCGTTTTTGCCGAGACAAGCGGGATATTGCCGATCCGAAACTGTTTCGCAAGACTGTCAAGTGCGCCTTTGCCATGAGGCGAAAAACGCTTGTCAACTGTCTTTCGGCGGGTTTCGGCTTTGAAAAGCAACAGGCGGTGCAGATATTGCACGGGTGCGGTCTGGAACAAAACTGTCGGGGAGAGGAATTGAGCGTGGAGCAATTTGTGGCGCTGAGCCGTGCCATAAAGGAGGTTTTATGACAACAAAAAAGCGCTTGGCGCTTGCCGTTTCGGGCGGAGTGGACAGCATGGTGATGTTGCATATGTATGCGCACGGTAGCGAAAGCAACGATTTTTTTGTCGTAACGGTCGATCACGGTATCCGCAAAGAGGCGGGGGACGATTGTCGATTTGTTGCCGACTATTGCAAAAAATTGGGCGTGGAGTGTCGCATTTTCCAAGTAGACGCGCCCGCTTATGCCAAGGAAAACAAACTGTCGTTGGAAACCGCAGCGCGTATTTTGCGTTACGGCGTGTTGGACGGTTTGGACTGCGATTTTGTTTGTTTGGCGCACAACGCCGACGACAATGCGGAAACGGTGCTTATGCACATCGTGCGCGGAAGCGGTGCAAAGGGGGCTGTGGGAATGAAAGCCGTCAACGGCAGGTACATGCGCCCCTTGCTGGATCGGACGAGAGAAAGTATTGAACAATACGCCAAGGCAAACGGCGTACCGCACGTTGAGGATCAAACAAATTCCGACACCAAATACACGCGCAACTTCATTCGGCACAAAGTGATACCCCTTCTTGCCGAGATCAACCCCGCCGTCAAGGAAAACATTTTGCGTTTTGCGCGCAACATCGCCAAGGACGACATGCGGTTGGACATGCTTGCGCAAAGGGACGTGGACAAGGTGGCGTTCGACCAAGAGGGGGCGTACATTCCCGTCCAGTTGTTTTGCGGTGACGATTACCGCTTGTTGGACAAGGTCTTTCGCCGTTTGGGCGTGCATTGCGACATAGAAGAGGGGCATTATCAAGCCATTTGCGACATCGCGCAAAAAGGCGGAGGCAAACAGGTTCATTTGCCCTTCGGCTATGTTGCATATAACGATTACGACAAAATCACCATTTGCAAACAAGCGCAACGCGCCGATCTCGACTTTTGTATCCCCTTTTGCCTGGGCAAAACGGTCACTCCGTTGGGCGTAGCGGAAGTTACGCAAAGCAAAGTGCCCGACGCTTTGCGCATAGACGTAAGCAAAGTGCCCGCTGACGCTGTGTTTCGTACGCGCAGAACGGGCGACGTGTTTACCAAATTCGGCGGAGGCACCAAACCGCTCAAAAATTATCTTATAAACAAAAAAATTCCCGAGCGCAAACGGGACGAATTGTTGCTTATCGCAAGCGGAAACGAAGTGCTGGCAATTGCGGGCGTGGAGATAAGCGAAAAACTTCGCGTAACGGAAGGCGACGGTTACTTTTTCCGCGTGTCACCCGCCGACAAATAACTTTGTGTAAAGGCAAAATTGCGGATATGGGGTAAAAAAAACGATAGATCGCAATTGACAACGCATAACTCGCCGAGAGCGAGGGCGTTCCGCCCAAATACGCAAGCCCCGAAACGTCCCGAATTTGTGACGCCACAAGCGATACATTTGTACAAAACAAAGGGGCTGTTGCATTAGACATTTTTTATACAAAATTACATCAAAAACGGCTTGAAAATATTGGTTTCAAGTCGCTTTTTTGTATAATTATTCATTTTTTTCGTTCATGCAATCGATGCAACAGCCCCTTTTTTGAGGTTTTAGGGGTTATGTCTTGCGCGCAAACAGTGTCGCAAAAGTCTGACCGTCGCGCACATCTACAAAGCATGTCGTTATGTCTTGCGCGCAAACAATGTCGCAAAGGGAAAAATTCGCCTTTGATCAACGTTTGATTGGGAGTTTGACGAAGTTTTAGCCCTCACCGCCCGCGCGTTGAAACAGACCTTTGAAAAACTCTATAATGTTGGCGCTTGCGCCCGTTACCATTATCAGGGCGACGGTTATGCCTACGAGTATCAACACTATCAGCAATCCGCAAAAATAGCTTCTTGCAAAGCTTCGGCGGTTTATGTTTTCGCCGTTACATGCAAACACGATGAGCAATATAAAGCCGATAAGGGGGATAGAGAATAGTATCTTGTACCCAAAGTAAGCCCAAGCGCTCAACGGACGGTATTCGTAGGGGATGTTGTCCCTTCTGCGCCCGTACATGGCGGATCTGGGCGTACTCAGCAAGTCTGTGTTTTGGTCCATCCAATCGTAATCTCTTTTCATTTTGTTGCTACGTAAAAATTTTTTTGTGCAATATCGTTTTGTCGTTGCATCTGTACAAAGTATATAGTATTTTGGACGTTTTTTCAATTATTTTCGGCAAAATTTAGAATGATCGCCCTTTATTTGATGTTTTTTGCAACCTCGTGCAGATCCGCGCATAAAATGATAGGGCGATCAGTTGCGTGCTTTACAAAGCGCCGTTGCAACAAAGTTTGGCAAGGAGAACTTTTTGTTTGGTTACAAGGACCTTCTCAACGAGATGGAAATGTTTTGCAGTCACGGCATCGAAACGGGCGTGGTGGGAGAAAGCGAGCTAAAACAGCACATTCCCTACGTCTTTGTGGGCAAAAAAAACGGAGACTACATGATAGTGCAGGGCGCAATGCACGCTCGCGAACACCTGACGGCGCTTTTGGTGGTGTGTCTTGCCAAACATCTCGTCAAAAATTCCTCTCTTCCGCTCGAGGGCGGAATTTACTTTGTACCCATGACCAACCCCGACGGCGTGCGTCTGTGTCAGGAAGGGGTGGGTTTTGTGGCGGACAAAAAGCGCAAAAGCAACTTGCTCAAAATAAACGGAAAAACGGATTTTTCGCTGTGGAAGGCAAACGCGGACGGCGTGGACCTCAACGTCAACTTTGACGCGCACTGGGGCGAGGGGGTGCAAAACGGATATTTCAAGTCCGCCTGCAACTATGTCGGGCGCGAACCTTTTTCCGCTTCGGAAACGCGCGCCTTGCGCGACTTTACCCTTCGCATAAAACCGCTTGTAACGTTGAGTTATCACCTCAAAGGGGAGGAGATATATTGGGAATTTCACCAAAAGTCTCACCGACTGTATCGCGACAGGCGTTATGCCGAGGCGATCTCGCGCTATACGGGCTACCCGTTGGTGCATTTGGAAGGGAGCGTGGGCGGTTACAAAGATTGGTGCGTGGAAAAGTTGAAGATCCCCGCCTACACGATAGAGGTGGGCAACGACAAGTTCGAGCACCCCTTTCCCTACGATCAATTGTCGGTGATATTGCAACAAAACGTAGACTTGCCGAGGCGTTTGCTAAACACCGTGGTGCGCGACCGCGAGGGGCTTAAAAATCTGGGCATCGAGGATATTTTCCGCTGAAATTTGCTCGACAGTTTACAATCTCTTCCGTTTGTTTTATAATACTGCCGTGCACGTTCCACAGCTCTTCTCGTCGAGGGACGTGGCGCGTATAGGGAGAAACAAATGAACAAAATGCTCAAATGCGACTTGCATGTACACACAAATTACAGTTTTGACACCAATGTGGATATGGAAACGTTGGCTCGTCGCGCGGTGGAGATAGGTCTGGACGCGGTGTGCTTTACCGATCACATAGATATCAACAGTCATCGCAACACCTTTAAGGAATTTCCCTTTGAGCAACGGCTCAGAGAGTTTGAACGAGTGCGCAAACAATTTGAGGGCAAAGTGCTCTTGTTGCAGGGGTACGAAATGGGCGAGCCTCACCTGCACCCCAAGGAAACGGAGTTTTTGCGTTCTCTGCACCCCGATATGATCATCGGCTCCGTGCACGACGCCCCCGCCTTGGACGGAATTGCCGATCGTCGTAAATATGAGCGCGCCTACGACAGGATCGTGCGCGACATGGTGCAATGGGGCGACTTTGACGTGCTGGGACATGTGGACGTGCTTCGCAAATGGCACGACGATTACGTCGAGGACGAGGACTTTGTCAAAGAAACGCTTCGCCTGTGCGCGCAGAGGGGCAAAGTGCCCGAGGTGAACACCTCCTCCATGCGCCGTGCGGGAACACCGCCCATGCCCGCCGTTGACGCAATAGCCTACTACGTGCAATGCGGAGGCAAGTACGTCACTCTCAACAGCGACAGCCACACCGCAGATCAGCTTGCCGAGTTCTACGACGTCACATTGCCGACGTTGCCCAAGGGCGCAAAGCTGTGTTATTTTGTGCAGGGGAAAATTGTATCCTGCTAAGTCGCTCGCATGTCCCCATCAAGTCATTGGGACTTGCCCCGTAGTTCGCGCGGATATAATTTTTCGCGCTACGATATCGTTGGTGCAGATACGGGACATTTTTTACTTACTGATTTTTTTTGGCAGTGCGTCTCGGGCGGGTTACAGGTGAAGTGCAGGTTGCTACTTGTGGGAATTTTCGGAAACTTCCGAGCCGTATGGAAGTCTGTTCGGCAGGCTCGCCCTCTCAAATAAAAGTTTACGTCCATATTCGTTTTTCTCTTCGCACCTCTACATTTCTCACAGGTCGTTTGTCAATGGTTTTGTGATTTATAACAAAAATATGTTATTTTTTATTAAAAATTGGCAAAAAACGTCGAAAACTTTTGTTCAATTGTGGATAAGTCCTGCTTTTCTGTTGACAAAATGTGGAAAAGTCTTATAATGATATTGCAATAAACTAAAAGTAAACTGTAAATTTTACAGCTAAACGGTGGAGCAAATGCACAATTTTTCCTACGGTTCGCGAACGATCGAAAACGAGCGTACCGTCTCATTGGAAACAAACGTCGCCAAAGTCGGCAACACTTTTCGGAGCGTTGCAAGGCTTTTGGTGCTGTTTTGCGTGTTTGCCGTCGTTGACGCGATAGTGCACAATCTTGCTCAACACGCGCCCGTGATCTCTTTCGAAACGTTGCGCACTGTGGAGCAGGGCGTTTGCGTAATGGCAAACGACAACCTTTTGCGCACCGTCTACTTTGTGTATTCTCACTGTTTCGGCGCTATTGTGGCAATATCTTTCTACTGCATTATTGCGTTGGTGTGGATGTTGTGCAACATTCTTCAAGTGCCTTTTTGCCGTGTTGCGCTGTCCGAACAGAGGGACAACAAGGGCGTTTCGATAAGCGCTGTTTCCGTCTACCAAGCCACTTACCGCTACAAAGTTTGCTTTTTGTCCTAAAACCGAATAAAACCGCTCAATGCCGACAAACCGAGTTGTTTGTTCCTTTTTTGCGCAGACAAAACGTTTGGAGCATTGACGGGTAAATCTATCCGTTTTTTTACCCACACTTAACGTGAGTTGTCAAAACGGATTTTTTTGACCTTTTTTACGAGGGAGTATGATAGCTGTTTACTACATCATAGAGGCAGTTGCGGTGCTTGCGGTAACGATAACGCTGTTGGCATTGCGAAGATTTTGCCCTTCAAAACTGAATATTGCGCTCAAAACGGTTTCCCTTGCTTTGGCGTCGGCGTTGTTCTTCCGTTACATGATGGGAAGAGACGTGATAGCGGAAGTGACGAATTTGGGCCCGAGCAACGGCTTTGACAGCAAGGCTTTGGTCTTTGTTGCGCTTTTGGAAGTGTGGTTTGCCTACGCAAGCGAGATGTTGGTGATTCTGGCGTCCTTCTTCAAGGTGAAAACGCTCCCGGCGTTGGTGGGGTTTGTCGCCCTTCCGATATTTTTGTTCAACGCTTTTATGATGCCCTGTCACATCATGGCGATCACGGGCGCGGAGGCTCTGCACGCGTTTGACGTGCGCGCAATGCTCATCGCGTTGGAAACGGGCTTGGGCTTGGGTTACGCCATTGCGTACACCGTCATCAATATTCGTTCCGTTCGCCTTGACGGCAGGGGCGAATGGATATCGTTTTCCCTTGCCGTGGCGGGCATCATTTTGTCTGCCATTCCCAGCTACGCTTTCCATGTGGTGTTGGATCCCACGCAGATAACTTATTCGCCCAAGGATCTCAACTTCTACCACCGTTTGATGTTGTACCCCGCGGTGATAATTCCCGTTGTGCTGTATCTTTTGTTGAAGGACAAGCCTCTTGGTACGCGCCGATTTGCGTTGATGTACTATGCTTGGATAGGTCTGCTCAATTTCAGTTTCTTCCACAGGTTTGCCGATTTTGTCGGAGAGGGTTGGGTGACGGCGTTGCCGTTGCATTTGTGCAACACCGCAATGTACATCACTCCGCTGTGCCTCACCTTCAACTGGAAGAGATTTTTCTACTTCACCTACTTTATCAACGTGTTGGGCGCGTTTCTCGCCTTGATAATGCCCAATTACAGCGATACAGCGTCTATCATTTCCAACAACGTGTGGTTGTTCTACATGAACCACTATCAGGCGTTCTTTATGCCGTTGTTGGTGGTGGGGTTGGGCATATTCCGTCGTCCGCGTTGGAAGGAGTTCAGTTACAGCATGATAGGCTTTACCGTCTACTTTGTGCTTATGCTCATTGTAAACGCCTGGTTTACCAACTACGACGCGGGAGTAGACTACTTTTTCCTCAACAGCGATTTCATTGCCGACAAGTTGGGCAATTGGGCGGAAAACACTCGCAACATCGTGTGGCAGTTTGATATCAACGGTCTGCACTTTGTATTCTATCCGCTGTATCAATTTTTGTTTTTGTTAGTGTACGTTGTGTTTGCCTTTGCCATGTGGTTTATCTACGAGTTGGGCTACAACGTCGTATGCGGTTGGCAGGATATAGCCCTCCGCTACAAAAAGATCCGAGTGGACAGGCTCGCGCTGGAAAGCAGACTTGCGGGCAGAAGTATCGAGGAGCCTATGAATATGGAAAACGTAAACAAACTTGTTTTGAAAAACTTTACCAAACGTTACGGCAAGTCGGATGTGTACGCCGTCAAGGACGCCAATCTCGAAGTGTGTGGCGGACAAATTTTCGGTTTTTTGGGACCGAACGGCGCGGGAAAATCCACTATCATCAAGAGCATTGTGGGCATACAGACCATCACCGACGGCGCGATAGAGGTGTGCGGATACGACGTGGCGACGCAATCTGTCATGGCAAAACGTCAGATAGGCTTTGTGCCCGACCACTACGCGCTGTACGAAAGGCTCACCGCGCGCGAGTACATCAACTACATTGCCGATCTGTACGGCGTGAGCGCGCAAGAAAGAGAAGAGCGTCTCAACAAAATGGCGGAGCGTTTTGAATTGCAGTCGGCGATAGACAACCCGATAAGGACCTATTCGCACGGCATGAAGCAAAAAGTGACGATAATGTCGGCGCTCATTCACAACCCCAAGGTGTGGATATTGGACGAGCCTTTGACAGGCTTGGATCCCAACAGCATATTCCAGGTCAAGGAGTGCATGCGCGAGCATGCTCAGGCGGGGAACATCGTGTTTTTCAGCAGTCACATCATCGACGTTGTGGAGCGTATTTGCGACAAGATAGCCATCATACGCAAGGGGCAAATACAGTGCGTAAAGGACGTTCATCAAATGGAAGCGGACGGCGAAAGCCTCGAACAATTCTATTTGTCCGTGATAAACGACACCGAGGTGTTGCCCGTGCCCGTTGAGGGCGCAGAACAACTCGACAAGAAAGACAAACGCAAACGCAGAGGCTCGGAGGCAAAATGATGACGGCTTTGCACGATCTCAAAACGCTTGTGCTGATGCAATTGAAGGACAAGCTGGATCTGTCCTTTACCGACAGCAAGCGCAGTATGCTGTTCAAGATATCCGCGATAGCGGGGCAGATCTTGTTGTCGGGCGGAGCGTTTTTCCTCTTTTTCTTCCTTGCGTCGGCGCTCAAACTGTTTTCCTTTTCGGGAGCGGTCCCCGCGTCTTTGTTGACGGCGATGTTCACGTTGATATTTGTGCTCGGGTGCATTTCCTGCACGGCGGGGCTTACCGACGCGCTTTATCTCACGGCGGACAACAGAGTGTTGCTTACCCTGCCCGTACAGCCCAATTTGGTGTTTTTGTCCAAATTCGTACTGTACTTTATCTTCGAGTTGAAGCGCAACGCGATGTTGCTGTTGCCCATGTACATTGCCTACGGCATCGTGGCGCACGCAGTGTGGTACTACTACCCGTGGCTACTTATCTGCTATGTGGCGGTGTCTCTGTTGCCCGTGGCGTTGGGCGCAATTTTGAGCATACCTGCTTTGTACATCGGCAATTTTGTCAAAAATTACAAATGGTTGCAGGCTACGCTCGTCACCGTCTTGGCGGTGTTTGTTGGGTGGGGCTTGATATCCCTCATCTCCGTCATGCCCGAAAACATCAACATAGCGGGACGTTGGGGCACGATATCCCTTACGATACAAAATTGGTTGGATACCTTTGCCAAGTGGGTAAAACCCTTTGACTACATCAACCTGATGATAATGGGCGGAACGGCGCAGATACGTTCGGGACTGTTTACGCTGAACACGCTGTGGGGCTTGCTGATAACGCTGGGCACGATAGGCGTGTGCACGGCTATGGCATATTTGCTTGCGCGTCCGCTGTTTTTCAAAATGGCGTCCAAGCAATTCGAATTTGAAAAGTCCGCCAAGGCGCAGGGGCGCAACAAGGTGTATTCGGCAAAAATCGCACCCCTTGTCTACGAAATGAAGCGCAATTTCCGCAGTAGCAGATATGTTCTGAGGCTTGTGCTCGGCTTGTTGGTGTTGCCCGTTGCGGTGTACTTTCTCAACAAGACTTACGCGGCAATGAACACTCGGCTTACAGGTCAGTACATGACGGTGGCATTCAGCATGTTGGTCAGTTTGCTCATCGTAACAAGCGACAACGTCGGCTACGCTTCCGTGTACAGCGTGGACGGGCAGGCGCGTCCCATTGCCAAAACGCAACCCGTTCTACCGCAAATATCCCTTGTTTCGCGGTTGGTGCCTCGCATGGCGGTGATAGTCGCGTCCGTTATCGTATCCACCTGTTTGTGGCGTAGCGTCGCGGGGCTTTCTGCGGGCGAAGCGACTTTTATCGCCTTTACGGTGATATTCGTCGGGTGGGGACATTTGCTGTGGTGCGCCGAAATGGACGTGATGCGTCCCCAACACGAGCAGTACGCAACGTTGGGAATGACCTTCGACAATCCCAACGAACGCAATGCAACGATAGCGGCGTTTGTGCTGTCGGCTCTGTTTGCGTTTTGGCTGTATTTCATCATGTCCGACGGACGTTTGCGCGCAACGGCGATAACCGCAACGTTGGCATTGGTGTTTTTGGGCGCAAGAGTGTTTTTGTATTTCAGTCGTATCCGCCTGTACTATGCGGAAAAGTAGGTAAACAATGAAGAAAGCAACGGTAATATTGATAGTCGCCATATATGTGGCTTCCATTGTGATAGTGGGGGTATTCGGTTTGCAGGCGCTCATCTACAACGAGTCCAACCCGATAACGGGGTTCGACCTTCCCGAGCAGATCAACGGCAAGCCCGTCAAGCCCACTACCGACGGCAAGGGCAAAACAGTGGTGGTAGAGTACACCGAGGGGTTGGAAATTCCCATCGAGTACGTTCCCGTTCCCGCAGACGCGTCGTCGGATGTGGACGTGGAGATCACCTTCCAATCGTCGGGCAGTGAGGAAAACCCCACGGCAGAGTTGATATACGATGAAATTTTCGGCAAAAAGGTCAACTACTTTGTCAAGTTTTTGAAAAAGGGCAAAGTGACGGTGACCATTCGCTCGCTGGACAACAGCAAATACAGCACCACGCTGAGCATAACGGCAAGGTAGTATCGATCCGATCGCGCACAGGACGGTCAAGTGACGTGAGACAGCCCGAGTGCGCCGACAGATCGGTTCGTAAAAATAGATAACAAATAAATTTTTGATAAGGAGCTTACTATGAAGAAAATTTTGATTTTTCTGTTGGCAACGTTGATCGCGGTCTCATGTATAACGCTTGTTGCCTGCGACACAAAAGTCACCGACGTCAAAATCGAAAACGCCCCCTCCGAAGTTACTCGCGGAGAGAGTATCGACTATTCAAAGATCAATATTGTTGTCACCTACGACGACAACACTACGGAAAGGTTGAAGCTTACGGATAAAAGCGTAGATTTCGATCCCGTAGACACTTCCACAACGGGCACAAAAACCCTTTCGGTAACATTCGGCGGAAAGTCCGACCAGGTCACCATTACGGTAAAAGAAGGCTCTGTGGACGTGGACAATGTGCAGGTGTCGGAATGTAGCAACGAAAACAGCGGTTACCAATCCTATCTGACCGCCATTCAAGAGCAGACCAACAAGGAAACGGAGTTTTTCGATCGCGAAGTCAACTACAAGGTCGGCACGGACAACGGATATGTTTTTCTGCCTCACGTGACGGTTTTGAACGAAAATGACGAAGAGATCGTGTTGGACGACGTAAAAACCACCTTCAAACTGTATGTCAATAACAACGGCAGTTTTGCCGAAGTTGCCCAAGCCGATATCGCCAACTACCTCACCAAGGTAGAAAACAACGTTTACTACTTCTCGTTGGAAGCTATCGGCAAAACCTTCAAGTTGGAGGTCACTCTGTCGGACGAGTACGAACTTGCGTTTGACGACGTCACAACTACCGTCAGTCGCGAATTCGACGTGGTGGAGGGCTACAACGTGTACGACGCGTTGGGACTTTCCGTTTTGGACAACCTGTCGCTCAATTCCTGGAAGGCGCTAAAAGATACGCAACTTGCTTGGGACAGCAAAAAACTGAGCGAGTACCGCGACGTAAAACAAGTTATTTTGCACAACGACATCACCGTCACTGCGGAATTTTTGCCCGATAACTACTTCTGGAAGGAAAACGAACCTGCCAAAGAGGGCGGAAGCATAAGTTACAGCAGTGCGTACAGCAACCTTCCCGAAAACTATCAACCCATGCTCGCAGGCTCCCTCAAAGAAGCCTACCTCGGAGAGGAATATGAAGGACCGCAGGACAATCAACAACGCGGTCTGTACACCTCCAACGGCATAGGGCTTTCGGGCAACTTCTTGCGCTTGTCCTACGAAACGGGACTGGTGTACAACGCAGACGGCTCCGTTGATACGACACAGTTGCCCTCCAAGGGTATCTACGTCGTGCACGACTGGAACAACAAGGCTATGAGTCAAAACTATCCCGAGCCTCACACATCCTTTATCGCAATGACGCATGCTAACGAGGGAACGGATGAAGAGGGCATCATCGGAACGCGCACGATCGAAAACGTCTACTTTGTCGGTCAAACCAAAAAGACGGAAAAGTACGAAGGACAGCCCGCCGGCATCATGATGATGACAAGCGACATGTCGGGAGTGCAAGTAGTGAACACAATCAGCACCGACTGGTTCTGCAACATCGATCTGGACGGCGTAGGAGTAGGCACGCTTGCCGTTGACGGTTGCAAGTTCTACAACAGTTTCAGCCAAATGGTTTACAGTTGGGGTACCGTCAAGATAGACATCAAAAACAGCGAGATGAAGCGCGCGGGCGGTCCCATAATCATCATGCAGACGTTGACGGGTTCCGACGAGCGTCCCACGGTTACCACGATAGACGAAAATTCCGAACTGGAAAGCTGGGTAACGGGCGACGAGGCTTGGTTCCATATCAACATGGGCGACGGCGCCACGGTAGCGGGACAAATGCTTCAAGTGGCAACGGCTATCGACGCAGTGGGCGGTACTCACTACATGCGCACCGTCAACGAAATGCAACAGGCAAACCTCATCGCATTGGTGATACCCGACGCGGGAGATGTTATGGACAATCAACAGGCTATCCCCGGCACGATCAACGTTGGCGAATTCAGTTACGCAATGAGAGATTCCGTGTTCGAGGCATTAATCAACGTAAGCGACAATGCCACCGCCGGAGCGACGCTGGCTACGACCACTATTGGCGCGCTGGGACAACAGGCTCCCGCCTCATTGACGACATTGCAACAGGGCTTTGGGGCATTGGCAAGCGCAACGCAAATGCTCAAAGTTGCGCCCGTGTATCAAAGCGGAAACGCCTTTGCCTACTTTGACGGCAAGCGTCCGCAACCTCTCACCGACCTGCACGCAAACGTTCAACAACTTTACGGCGGAGCAACGCAGGTGGCAACGCAGTTGGAAGCGAACGCCACACTACTTGAAAGTACAGGAGACGTTGAAAATGCGACCGCGCTGAAAGCGCTTGCTTCGCAATGGACGGAACTGGCAAAAAAACTTTTGCCGATAGCTTCGCTCAACGTGGGCGACGAGGCGCAGTGGGCACAAAGTTGGACGGAAAGTTACCTTGCGTTTTGGGTGAACCCCGGCGGATTGGTACAAGAAGGTCAACAGCCTCAGTATAACAAAAAGCATTTCATGATTTTGCTGGGCGAGGACAACGCTACCGTTGCTTAATTTTGACAAAGTGCGGTTTTGATACCCGCTTTTACAACTTTATAGGTTTGCACCCACATTGCAAACAAAAAAAAGACGAAAACTTCAAGAGTTTTCGTTTTTTTTGTTGTTGATCGCGTGTTTTGCTTGCATTGTTTGTACTGCTATTCGCCCTGTTCATGTGCTGAATGTTGGGGCGTCGCCGAATATCTGCATTTACACACTCTCTCATTTACATTAGCATTGGCATTTACATTTACATTATCATCAGGTACACGTTTGTTCTGTTTCGTTTCGGTTTGTTACGTTTTGTTATTTTTGTTATTGTTCGTTCTGTTTTGATACGGTTTGTTTTGCTTGTTATTTTGTGTTGTTGATCGCGTGTTTTGCTTGAATTGTTTGTACTGCTATTCGCCCTGTTCATATGTTGAAAGTTGGGGCGTTGCGCCGAATATCTGCATTTACACACAGATCATATAAATATCGTTGCACCTAAACCCGTAGTCCCAAAACGTCCCGACCTTGTAACGACGATAGCGAGGGTGTTTCGCGCCGAATATCTACATTTACACACACTCTCTCATTTACATTAGCATTGACATTTATATTATCAGCAGGTATACGTTTGTTCTGTTTTGATACGGTTTGTTTTTGTTTGTTATTACTTGAAAAAGGCGAATAATGTGGCCCTGATCAAGTCTCGGGGACTTGATGGGAAAAACAGCAACCGCAATAGTGTTGGCGGTATATGCCGTACAAAGCGCAAAGTTGTATGCTCTTGTTGTAGCCGTCCTGTTTTTTGAAGTCGCTCGGCAACCATTTGACCTTTTCAGTCTGCAACGACAAGCCTATCTCGTTGAGCAGTTGGCTGTTCTTGTAGGGGGAAAGGGTGAGGGTGGTGCCGAAAAAATCGAAACCGTGCGCCTCGGCATAGCGTTCGGCGTCAGTCAGTCTCATCTCGAAACAGCGCGTGCAACGCGCTCCGCCCTCTCTTTCGCCTTCCAGTCCGCGCGCGACGTCGAAAAACAATTGGCTTTGCTTCTCCTTTGTTACAAGGCGAAGTTCTCTCAGCGGTTTAAGGGGGAAATTTCCGTCGTTGACTATCTGCGTCAGCCTTTGCACTTCCGCAAGCCGTTTGTTCCACTCCTCGTCGCTTGTGATGTTGTCGTTGGAGTAGTAGAGCGTTGTGTCAAAGCAGTCCAGCACCCTCAGCAGAGAGGCGGTGGCGCAGGGCGCGCAACACACATGCAACAGCAGTCTGGGCGGTGAAAGGGTGTTTGTCAGGCGACTTTTCAGCTTGTCCAGTTCCTTGTCGTAGTTGATGTTCATTGTCGAACGGTTTACTCCTTTACCCTCACTCGCAAGGGTATGCCCAAGCGTTTGGCAAGTTTTTTACACTCGGCTATGTCCTTTTCGCCTATGCTGTCCACAACGGAAAACACAACGTTTCCGCCCCGCTGTTTGCACAGTTTGGCAAAGTCGAGCAGTGCGTCAAACGCCCTTTGCCCAAAAACGCTTTTGCAATGCAATTGATATTTTTGCGCATTGCATTCGTTCAGCGACACGTTGATAACGTCGCAACTTGTCACTATCACGTCGGTGACGTCGCCGTTGTAGATGAGGTTTGCCTGTCCGTTGGTGTTTATGCGCGTGGTTTTGTCCACGCAGTGCAGATAACTTGCCACCTCATCCAACGCTTCGAGATTGTAGGTCGGCTCGCCGAAACCGCAAAAAACCACTTCGCTGTCGAAGTCGTCCAAATTGAGGGGGAGTTGCGCTATCACTTCTTCGGCGGTAGGCTCTTGGTTTATCCACAAAGGCGTGTCGCCCATGCCCTTGCGCCCTTGGCGTATGCAAAAGTCGCAGTTGTTGCTACAACGGTTGGTGAGGTTGATGTATATTTTGTTGTTGAGTATGTAAACGTAGTTGTCCATTTTGTTGTTGATCTCGCGTGCTCCTTGCCGTTTTTTGCGTGTTTCACGGCAGGGCGACAAAAACTTTCCCTTTGGTGACAATTTGCGACGAGCGAATGTTGCTCGCAAGCGTGTTTTTTTACCCCATATCGGCTTTTTTGTCGAGATATTGCCTTATTTTGACAAAATAATTCAATGTGTTTTGACGTATTTGTTCTTCTGCCTTTTCGACGCTTATGCCGTAGATATTTGCGATCTTTTCCACTATCAGCGGTATGTTAAGGGGCGTGTTTATGCTTCCGCGCTTTGGTTCGGGCGCCATGTAGGGGCTGTCCGTTTCGGACAAAACGCGTTCTATCGTTATCGCTTGCAAAACGTCCTCTTTGTGCGCGTTTTTGAAGGTTATCGCCCCTCCGAAGGCAAAGTAGTGTCCCTCTTTTGCCATTTGACGGGCAAATTCGGCGCTTCCGCTGTAACAGTGCCACAGCACGCCGTTGTTGAGGTGACGCTTTTGCGCGCGCAGTATGTCCCAAGCGTCTTTGTAGGCGTCGCGTATGTGCAACGTCAACGGCAAACCGAGTTGGTCGGCAATTTCTATTTGTTGAGCAAACACGTCTCGTTGCGTTTGTCTGTCCGATAGGTCGTAGTAGTAGTCCAAGCCTATTTCGCCCACGGCAACTACCTTTGGGTGAGGGGCGTACCGCCTCATCGCTTGCACAAACGTTTCGTCAAAATTTTTGCTGTCGTGCGGATGTATTCCTATCGTGGCAAACACGCAGTCGTACTTGTCCGCCAGCGCAACGCCTGCCGTCATCGAGGCGAAGTCGCAACTGTTGTTTATCACAAATTCGATGTTGCCCTGTTTGCAGTCGGCAATTATTTTGTCTGCGTTGTCCCGCAGTTTGGGATCGTCGAGGTGAAGGTGACTGTCTATCATCTTACTTCCTTTCCGCTTGCCGTTTCCTTTTCGGGAGTGACGAAAACGACGTTTTTGCCGTCCGAAGCGCACAGTATCATGCCGTTGCTTTCCACTCCGCGTATCTTGGCAGGTTTGAGGTTGGCAACAAGTACCACCGTTTTGCCTACAAGATATTCGGGCGTGTAGTACTGCGCAATTCCGCTTACCACCTGGCGCACTTGGTCGCCCACCTGTAATTTGAGCGCCAACAGTTTGTCGCTTTTGGCAACTTTTTGGCAATCGACCACCTTTGCGGTGACGAGCTTCACTTTGGCAAAGTCCTCTATCGTTATCTGCTCCGTTTGCTCTTCCTTTTCTTCCGTTTGTTCCGTTGCCAATTTGTCCAATTCTTTGAGTTCTTTGTCTACGTCTATGCGGTTGAACAGGTTGTCCCCCTTGTTTACCGTCGTGCCCTCGGCAATTCCGCCAAAGCGCGCCAACCCCGAAAAGTCGGTGGGGACGTCCAAACCCAGCTTGGCAAATATCCGTTGCGCGGTTGCGGGCACAAAGGGCAAAAGCAGTGTGGAGGCGAAGCGTATGCACTCGCACAAAACGTACATCACCGTTGCAAGACGGTCTTTGTCTCCCGATTTGTTGAGCGCCCAAGGCATTGTTTCGTCGATGTATTTGTTGGCGCGTTGTATTATCTTAAAAATGTCGCTCAGCGCGTCGGGCGCGGAAAGCGCTTCCATGTCGGCGCGCACTTTGCAAAGAGCGCCTTCGCAAAGAGAGATCAACTCTCTGTCCCTGTCGTCATAGTCGTTGGGGCGGGGGATGTTACCGCCGAAGTACTGCGTTACCATTGCCGTTGTGCGACTGACCAGATTGCCGAGGTCGTTTACCAGATCGGCATTGGTGCGCACAAGCAACGCCTCGTTGGTGTAGTTTCCGTCGCTTCCAAAGGGTATTTCGCGTAGCAGATAGTATCTCACGACGTCGGCGCCGTATCTGTCGGCAAGCAAAACGGGATCTACTACGTTGCCCTTGGATTTGCTCATCTTGTCGCTACCGAAAAGCACCCAGCCGTGCCCGTACACCTTTTTGGGCATGGGCAAACCGAGAGCCATCAGCAACGCGGGCCAAATGATGGTGTGAAAGCGCACTATCTCCTTGCCCACCATGTGCAGATCGGCGGGCCAAAACTTGTCGTACAGGCTGTGATCCTCCTGCAAATATCCCAAAGCGGTGATGTAGTTGGCAAGCGCGTCCACCCACACATATGCAACGTGTTTGGGATCGAAGGGGAGTTTTACGCCCCAGTCGAAGGTGGTGCGCGATATGCACAGATCTTTTAGTCCGGGCTTGATAAAGTTGTTTATCATCTCGTTCATGCGCGATTTGGGGGATATGAAGTCGGGATTTTGCTCGTAAAACTCGATAAGCCTGTCCTGATATTTGCTCAGGCGGAAAAAGTAACTTTCCTCCTTTTGAAGTTTTACTTCCCGTCCGCAGTCGGGGCATTTGCCGTCCACAAGCTGACTTTCCGTCCAGAAGCTTTCGCAGGGCGTGCAGTACCAACCCTCGTAGCTTGATTTGTAGATGTCACCGCTGGCGAGGAGTTTTTCGTAAATTTTTTGAACGGCTTTTTCGTGATATTCGTCCGTGGTGCGGATAAATTTGTCGTAGGATATGTTGAGCACGTTCCACAAATTGACTATCTGCTCGTGCAACGCGTCCACATACTGTTTGGGAGTCACGCCCGCGGCCTCGGCTTTTTGCTGTACTTTTTGCCCGTGCTCGTCCGTGCCCGTAAGATAAAACACGTCAAAGCCGTCCATTCGCTTGAAGCGCGCAATGGCGTCGCAGATGACCGTGGTGTAGCAGTGACCTATGTGCAGTTTTCCGCTACTGTAATAGATGGGGGTTGTGATGTAGTAGGTGGGTTTACTCATGATGCGCCTCTTTGTTGTAGTTTGGGATAATATATCGCTTTCACGGCTTCCGCACCCGTGCGACGGAGAAAAACCTCGAACGAGCTCGCCAGACGATTTTTGATTGCGCCCGTGCGAGGGATAACGTCAAACAAGTCGGGCTTGCCGTCCACTTGCGCAAAAGAGCGACCGCGACGAAAGCATATATGCTAAAACAGCTATATTATATATGTTTTGAAGGTTTTTGTAAACCGTTCGTCGAATACTTGTCGCAACAGCCCAATAAACTACTATCATGAAGTGCGCTCGGAGCAAATTGTCGTGAATATCGTGTGGACCGTCGTCACCGCGCTGTCGTTGTTGACGCTCACCTTCACTCATCCGCAAAGCGTGCTGACCGTGTGTTTGGACAGTTGCTCGCAGGCTGTCACGGCGACGCTCGGTCTGGCGGGGATATACTGTTTGTGGATGGGCATTTTCGAAGTGGCGGATAAGTGCCGTTTGGTGGAGGGACTTTCGCGTTGCTTTGAAAAATTGAACAAATGGCTCTACGGCAATGTGTCCAAGGTGGCGTTGCAGTACATTTCCCTCAACCTTGCCTCCAATCTGTTGGGAGTGGGCAACGCGGCCACTCCCTCGGCGATAGGCGCCATTGCGGAAATGGAGCATGGCGAAAAACTGAGTCGAAGCGGCGCCATGCTGTTTGTCATCAATGCAAGCAGTGTTCAGTTGATACCGACAACGGTGATGGGCTTGCGCGCAAGTCTCGGTTCGGCAGATCCCGCCGACATTTTGTTGCCCAACCTCATTGCCACCGCAGTCACGTCCGTTGTGGGCGTTGCGTTGGTGTTTTGCGCGTATGGGGTGGCAAAATGAGTTACATCGTACCCCTTTTGCTTGTGTTTGTGCTGGTGTTGGGGTTGGCAAAAAGGGTAAACGTGTACGACAGTTTTGTGCTGGGGGCAAAAAAGTCCATAAACCTGTCTTGGACGGTTTTTCCCTACCTGGCAACGGTGTTCATCATGGTAAACGCTCTCCACGCAAGCGGACTGGACGCTTGGTTGACAAAGATCGTCGCTCCGCCCTTCGAACTGCTCGGCGTTCCGCGCGAGGTGGTACAGTTGGTGCTTTTGCGCCCCTTTTCGGGTAGCGGAAGCCTTGCCTTACTTACCGACGTGTACAACAGTTACGGCGTGGACAGCTACATAGGGCGGTGCGCTTCCGTCATCATGGGCAGTAGCGAAACGGTGTTTTACGTCGCTTCCGTGTATTTTGCGGGCACGCATGTGCGTCACACGGGTTGGGCTATCCCCATTGCGCTGTTTTGCAATTTTATCGGCGCGGTGGTCGGCTGTCTGCTGTGCAGGATAATGTGACCGCCGTTGACGTCATGCGAAAAAGCGGTAAAAAAAGCCCTTTTCGACGCAGTTTCGGGCGCCGTCGGGGCGGACGTGTCCCGCAATTTTTGCCGATAGCGCTTTCTACCAACAAACAAATTCAAATTCGGTCATATTTTTACAATAACCCCCGTACTTGCCGATGTACTATTGGCTTAAAAGCGTTTCGGGGGAGATTTTATGAAAATTTCGTTAAAGGGCAGGCTTTCGGCAAAGACGGTGTTGCTTTATGTGGTGTACGTCGCGCTCACCGTTGCGTCGGGCGGAGTGTTCGACGGCAGTGTCGCGTTCGGTTTGTTTGTGGGCGTGGTGTATTCGGCAAATCCCATTGTGGCGTCGGTGATATATCTCGGCGCGTCGGCGGTGTACGGTTGGACGAGCCTGCTTCACGCCACGGTGCGCGTTGCGGTGATAATGCTGTTTGTCGCGATACATTATTTCGTCAAGCGCAAGATCGGCAAGCTTACGCTCTTGCTTTATCTGGCGATATCCAACGTGTTTTATCTTGCTTACGGCAACGAAAACTTTTTTGCGCTGTTCGACAAGCTGTTGTACGTCGCAATAGGCATTGCCTTTGCCTATGTGTGTATCTACGTGTTCCGCGCGGTGTTCGTGCGCGGTCTGAGTTACCGTCCCGCATTGGACGAAACGGTGTGCATAGGTTTGTTTGTAGTGGTGGCGTCATTTTGTCTGTCGCAGATATCCTTTGGAGAGTTGCAGTTGATCTATTTCGTCGCGCCCTTTGCGTTGCTGTTTTGCGCGGTGTGTTTCGGCGACAAGGTCAGCCTTGCGGGAGCGGTGCTCATAGGCATTGGCAACGTGTTTGCCACCGCAAGTTACGAGTGTTGCGTCTATTGCGCGATAGCGTCGTTGTGCGCCGTTACTCTGTGTCGCGTCAACAGATATCTGGGCGCGCTGTCGGTGCTCATCGTGGACGTGTTGATGAGTTACTTTCTCAATTTGCACGGCGTATTCGACATGACGGTGTTTGCGCCCACCTTTGCCTCGGCGTTGGTGTTTACCGTTATACCCACTTCCGTCTACCGCTATGTGCGCGATTACTGCTCGGGCAGTGCGGACAGGTATCTGAGCCAAAGCATGGCGCAACGTATAGGCGACAGCGTATCCCGCCGACTTTTGCGCCTGTCGGATATATTTCTGTCCATGAAAAACGCCTTTTTCTCCATGTCCGTGGGAGCCGTTTCTCCCGAGGACGCCCAAAAAGCCATTGTCAGGCAGTGCTCGGAGAGCGTCTGTCGCGATTGCGCAAGTCGCGTGCGCTGTTGGAGGCAGGACCTTTCGCAAACGGAGCAAAGTCTGTTGCAGTTGAGCGTGTGCGCCGTAAAGCGCGGAAAAGTGACGATATTGGACGTTCCGCAGACGTTATCCGTCAAGTGCGACAAGGTGTCTGCAATGATAAGCGAAGTAAACGCGCAGGCGCAGACCTACCGTGCCTATCGCGAACGCACGGAAACGGCAATGAGCGGAAAGGAACTGCTCGGCGAACAAATGGGCGGAGTGTCCAATTTGCTTATGCAGATAGCCACGGAAACAAAAAACCGCGTCAACTACGACCGCACGAGGGAAACGGAGCTAATGGAAAGTCTGGTGTTTCACAACGTGCTGTGCACGGGAGCCGTCATCGCCCGACAAAAGGACATGGTGACGGTGGCGCTCACCGTTTCGACAAAGGACGTTGACAAGGAAACGATAGAAAAAGTCGTATCCGCCTCGTTAAAGCAAAATATGTGCGTAGAGAGGGTGGAGCAAACGGAAAGTTCCGCCTGGGTAAACGTACTTTTGACGGTAAAACCGCGATATGGGGTGAGTTTTGGCGTGGCGTCCGTGCCCAAATCGGGCAACGAGATATCGGGCGACACGCACACCGTCACCCGCACGGACAACGGCAAGTGCATCATTGCGCTGTGCGACGGCATGGGTAGCGGAACGGTCGCCGAGCAGATGTCGGCAACTTCCATTGGTTTGGTGGAAAGTTTTTACCGCGCGGGTTTCGACAACGACACGATACTTTCCTGTATCAACCGTCTGCTCGTGGGAAGCGGTAACGAGATCTTTTGCGCCGTGGACGTGGTGGTGTTGGATCTGTACAACGGTCTGGCGGATTTCATCAAGTTGGGCGCGCCGTCGGGGTTGGTGAAAAACGACGGCAAGGTGGAGATAGTAAACGGAAGCAGTTTGCCACTGGGCGTGTTGGACGAAATGACGCCCTCTGTTACCAAAAAGGCGCTTATAGGCGGAGACGCCGTGGTGCTTGTGTCCGACGGAGTTGCCGATTGCTTTCGCGATCCCGAAGCCATTGCGCGCATATTTGCCGAGGTGTCCCTCAACGTCCCCCAAAGCGTCGCCGAGACGATACTTGCGCGCGCGCTCAAAAAATGCGACAACAAGGCTCCCGACGACATGACCGTGCTCGTAGCCAAAATGTCGTAGCGTCTACACTTTGTCACGCAAATTTGCATATAGTATATTATTGCTACAAAGGAGAGTTCTTTGTCCGAGTACATATTAGAGGACACCGTAACGGTGGGAAAAAACGTCACGATAGAGCCTTATTCGGTCGTCAAGGGCAATACTGTGTTGGCGGACGGCTGTGTGGTGGGCAGTTTCAGTTATATATGTAACGCGCGCGTGGGCGCGAGGACGGTGGTGCGATCCTCTCGCATAACGGATAGCGTTGTGGGCGCCGACTGCACCGTGGGACCGAACGCGCACCTTCGCGACGGAGCCGAAGTGGGCGACAATTGTCGTATCGGCAACTTTGTGGAAGTGAAACACAGCGTCATTCACAACGGAGTAAAGGCGTCTCACCTCAGCTACATCGGGGACGCCGAAGTGGGCGCTCGCACAAATATCGGGTGCGGAGTGATATTCGTCAACTTTGACGGTCGCGACAAACACCGCACAACGGTGGGCGAAGATTGCTTTGTGGGGTGCAACGCCAACCTTGTGGCTCCGCTCAATATCGGCAAGGGCTGTTTTGTCGCTTGCGGTACCACGGTGGACAAGGATATCCCCGACGGCTCGTTCAGCATAGGGCGCAGTTACCTCACCGTAAAGGAAGGGCGCGCCGTCAAATATTTGCCCAAAGGGTAGTGTGCGCTTGTGGCAACCGTCCAAAACGAACAGGGCAAAGGCTTTTGGGGCGACTTTGAAACATACACATCGCCTCGGGCTAACAATTTGCGCGTTGACGGCTCTTTGCGCTCATTCGAGAGCTTCCCTTTCGGCGTTTTGACGCTTTTGTGTTGCCCAATTTTGACGGTATCGGGCTTGTGGCTTGTTTCCGACGGCGGGCAATTCGGCGCATTTTCGGGACGGTTTTTGCCACAAAACATAGCGATCGGACGGCGACAAAACGGGCAATAAAAAAATCGCAAAAAATTTTTTTGCTAATTTTTTGAAAAATTGCCTTCATTTTGTTGACGAAAAGCCGTTTGCTATGGTAAAATACGCCTATCTCAACTGAGAATAGTTATCTCGCCTACGATTTCAGTTCAATGGCTCCGAAGGTTCTCCCGTGGTTGACTTTTTAGCTTGAAACGGAATAGAAGTGCTTGTACTCGAAATGTATAGGGGGAGTTTTACCTTTTTTGGTTGAATGACGAAAATGCTCCGCTTGTGAATTTCGGGTATTTTTGTTTTTACGAGGGATTGGTTGGTTCTCGTCTCCGACGGCAACGAACTGTCGGAGTTCGAGTCGACCGCAATTAAATCAATTTTTCGGCATGGCGTCAAGTTTCCCGCGAAAGAGGAGCGGAGCGCCCAGCCGAAAAACCATGTGCACAACTCACACCGCAGGAACCCCCTGCAGGGGGTTCTTCGTTCACTTGAACGAAGAACACGTTGCCTACCAAGCAAAAAGAGGGCGTTTGACGTGTCACGGCGTGCATAACGCGCAAACAAAGCGATCGCGACGCAAAATATTTCGGCATTGCCGACTATCGCGACTAAAACCGCATGCACCCCGAGTGAAAAAATCTCGGTGCAAAATAAAAACAATATTATGGAGGAAAAACAATGAAATTAGCAAAAAGACTATTGGTCGTGTTGTTGGTCGTCTGCATGATGACCGGCGTCTTGACGATAGTGACGGCTTGTAAAAAAGATTGTGGCATCGGCAATCACACCGACGAAGGACACGACGGTGTTTGCGATGTGTGTGGCAAGCCCACTGTTTTCAAGCACGTTGACGCCAACGGTGACAAAAAATGCGACACCTGCGGTAAAGACATCGTGTACACCTACAATGACTATTTGACGGTAACTCCGTCAAACTGGAACGAATTGGATTATTCGGATAACAATGATACTGCAATCATGGGTTATATCGGTTCTCCGTTCTTTGAGTACGATTATCA
>CANQJK010000013.1 GCA_947624235.1 uncultured Clostridia bacterium
GGCATCAGATAAGCATAAAATACTTCCGAACGAAGTGCCCGAAAGTATTTTCGCGTATTCTCAAAATCAAGGCGCAGAGCCACCATTTAATATTTGCAAACACGGCTTTTTTCGTTTGTCTTGTTGACCAATAGCCCGCAAAGCGATGTTTTGTTTGCAATTTCATTTGTGATATTGCTTGTTTACTCTTCTGCCGTCAATTTGTCGCCCGTAATTTGGCGTGCAAATATTCGTTTTGTTTATAGCCGTATTTGCATAGCAGGCACCACACCGTTAGAAACATAATTAACGCTTTCATTGACAATAACTTGCCCATAGGTATTTATACTATACGCTTGATAACCATTATTGCGATTAGGCGAACGCAACCACCACCAACCGCACCCTTTGTAGATGCTGTTTTTCGAATAAACGTAGGCACCCTGACATTGAGCATAGGGAGTAGTTTTCAATCGGCGCGCTGTGTCGTAGGCTGAATATGATGCGTCAAATCCATAGTCGTAACACAAAACTTCGCTGTAACTGAGCAAGAATACGTTGTCAATCGTGTCGTCATCGGCATGCGTTTTGCTGTTGTTTGCAATTGTGATAATGCGGTCGTCTACCGATGTTTTTAATATGTTTTGCTTGTTAAATTTGTCGAATGCTGTGTTATAGAAAGTGTCGTTCAACCAAACCCGAATGTCGCTGTGCGCGTAGTTATTGGGGCTAATAGTATTTTCGTCTATGGAGCTATATTTAGCATCAAAATGCTGACCGTCTATTATAAGATCTGCCATGATAAGCGCTTTATCGTTTTCCTGTTTGAGTATCCGCCAAGTAATTGGCTCCCATTTGAACCAATACACCGTATTGGCGCTGTAACCGTTGTTGTGTTGATTGCCATTGCTTGTGCTACTGCTATAAATTGCGTAACGTGGACGGTAACTCGTAAAATATACGCCACGATATTTTGCACCTTGGTAATCTACATCAATGTACCACATATAACCTTGAACGCTTCCGTCAATGTAATATCCGTAATCCGTCCAACCATTAGAAATATCTTTTGACGGTAGTTTGTTTCCTATTTCTTCGTTGAGGTCGAGCTTGAGCGCCTCATCCTTTACTTCGCTTTGCGGATAGCTACCAAAAGTCATTTTAGGCTTCGGCTGGCGAGGTTTGGACGTATCGATTTGTTCCTGACGTGGCAACTGTCCGAACTTATTTGTAAAAAACATTGCCACCGCCTGCAAAAACGCGAACACAACGGTGAGAGCAATTACCACGGCAACAAAATTTCCGTTAAGGTCATCAAACCCTTCCGTAAACTCTTTCTGTTTGAAAGAAAAGACCACTGTGCAGACAATTACCGCAAGGTACAACACGAAACTTGCAATTTGACATTTTTTTTGGGCGCGAACGCTTCCCCGCCATTGTACAAAAGCATATGCAAAAGCGTACACATCGGCAATGACCGCAACTGCGATCAATACATATGTCATGGTAAACAAATCGCTCATCGTTTCGTCTTTCAACACATTGTACAGATTGGTATCTTCTGTGAAAAAGCCGTCCCCGTTGATTACATTACTTGCGTAAAACGCCCACAGCAAAACCGCCCAAAGCACAAAAAGCACCACGGGTACATACCGCAACAGTTTGCGCCAATTAAAATTGACGGCAACTGTGGCGGTATTTGTTGTTGGGCGCACTTGCTCATTGAGATTGCAACCGCAATTCGAGCAAAATTTCGCTCCCTTTTTCAATTCGTTTCCACAGCGCGGACAAACCGACTTGCCACTTACAGCCGTTCCGCACTCGGGACAGAATTTCCCTTCAAATTCCGTTCCGCATTTTGCGCATTTGTTCATAAAAATAACCTCCTTCGGTAAATTGTGTAACAAAAAAAGTGCCGTCCCTACCGAAACGGCACTTGTAGATGCGTGTCTCGATAGTTACCACACTACATCAATCATCGGTAATCGAACACAATGAAGTAAGACACACTTATCTACCGAAGTATAGTGTGTTCGATTGTACCGAATATTCAGATGTAATGTGGTGATTGTATTTTACACCAATAACGGCACCCTGTCAACATCGCACAAAATATTGACAACAAAAAAAGTATCGCGCACAAAAAATCAGCGTATAAAACCTGACTTGGGACATTGATTTTCAAATACGATATTGCAAATTTGTAATCGAAAGCAAGTAATGCGCTTTGATAAAAACATTTTCAAAAAACACAAAAAAATTGTACAGCAAGCGATCGAACCGCGTTTTTTACCCTTTAATTACAAAGGAAAAACTGTCGTTTATGCAAAACTCTGAGAGAAATGTTGGGGTATTGCGGTAAATTGGGCATAAAAAAAGTCCCCCAACCACGAAATGTTGTAATCGAGAGGCTTTTGGTGGGAGGAGATGGATTCGAACCATCGAAGTCGTGGACGGCAGATTTACAGTCTGCTCCCTTTGGCCGCTCGGGAATCCTCCCAAAATGTATCTTCTAAAAAAATGGAGCTGGTGAACGGAATCGAACCATCAACCTATTGATTACAAATCAATTGCTCTGCCTGATTGAGCTACACCAGCACTATTTATTTTCCACAATGTGGTGCTTCGGGGCGGAATCGAACCACCGACACGGGGATTTTCAGTCCCCTGCTCTACCTACTGAGCTACCGAAGCAAAACATTGGCGACCCGGAAGGGGCTCGAACCCTCGACCTCCAGCGTGACAGGCTGGCGTACTAACCATCTGTACTACCGGGCCATAGAAATATGTTTTGCATTTGGTGGGCCTTCAGGGACTTGAACCCCGGACCGATCGGTTATGAGCCGACTGCTCTGACCAACTGAGCTAAAGGCCCAAAATCGTTGCAAGCGTATATTTGGTCGGGGCGACAGGATTTGAACCTGCGACCCCATGGTCCCAAACCATGTGCGCTACCAAACTGCGCTACACCCCGATGTGTGTCACATCAGCTTTTTCATATTACAATATTTTGAGTTTTATGTCAACTTTTTTGCGGTGGTTTTTTTGCGAAAAATTAAAATTTGCAATTGTTAAAGTTTGTGGCGCGGTTGTTTGACCAAACTTTGACAAATTTAAGCAGGGCGACAAAGGCGAACAAACGGCTTCGACAATATTCAAAAGCAAACTACAAAACAATACAAAAGCACACAACCCCTTGGCACTACAATTGTACGCGGAGGCAAACAATGGAACTTTATACCAATTTTGAGGGATCAACAATGATTTTTAGCTTGGTGGGAGAGTTGGATGAGCACTCGGCAAGTTTTGTACGCCGAAAAATGGACGAATACATCGAAAACAACGATTTTGACGCCGTTGTGTTGGATCTGAACAAACTGTCTTTTATGGATTCGACGGGCATAGGCGTTGTGATAGGCAGATACAAACTTCTGCAAAAAAAGCGCAAAAAAATGTATGTGCGCAACCCTTCTGCCACCGTGGACAAAATTTTCAACATGTCCGGAATGTACGGAATAATATCTAAAATATAAATAATTACGAGGTTAATTTTATGTCTACAACAAACAAAATGACACTTACCATAGAGGCAAAATCACAAAACGAAAGCTTTGCCCGTAGCGTTGTGGCGGCGTTTTTTATACAAATCAACCCCACGCTCGAACAGGTAGAGGATATCAAAACTGCCGTATCCGAAGCCGTCACAAACTGCATTGTCCATGCCTACGACGGTGCTCAACAAGGGGAGATACGTATTGCCTGCGTGCTGACGGAGGACACCATTACGGTGGAAATTTGCGACTTCGGCAAGGGGATAGAAAACGTAGAACAGGCAATGAAGCCCTTTTACACCACGGTGGCGACGGGCGAACGCTCGGGCATGGGATTTACCGTTATGCAGGCATTTTGCGACAGCGTCAACGTGACGTCGCAAAAGGGCTTGACCGTGGTAAAACTTACAAAAAAAGTTGCATGAGGATGCAATATGCTGAGTCACGAAGAGACAATGGCGCTGATAGCGCTGGCACAACAGGGTGACGAAAACGCCACCACCGTGTTGTTGACGGAAAATGCACCGCTACTCAAAAGCATAATCAAGCGGTATCTCGGCAAACACATCGAATACGACGATCTGTATCAGATCGCCAGTATCGGCTTGCTCAAATCCATCAAAAACTTTTCTTACGAACACAACGTGAGGTTTTCCACCTATGCCGTGCCCATGATCTTGGGGGAAATAAAGCGGTACATGCGCGACGACGGATACCTCAAAGTGTCCCGTTCGATAAAAAGCCTTTCTTCCAAAATATCCAAGTACATCGACGAGCAGGTGCAAACGGGCAACGAACCCACCGTTGAACAGATAGCGCAACATTTCGGCGTAGAACCAACCGACGTGATCTTTGCAATGGACGCGACAAAAATGCCCGTGTCTCTATACGAAAAGGCAAACGACTCCGACGGAAAACAAACGGAACTTATCGAACATCTTCCCACAGACGAGGACAAAAAGATGTTGGACAAGCTTATCCTCAAAGATATGTTGGGCAAGCTGTCTCCGCGAGAGCAAAAAATCGTCGTGTTGCGCTACTTTCGCGATATGACGCAGGGAGAAATTGCGCGAAAATTGGGCGTGTCACAGGTTCAAGTTTCCCGACTGGAAAACAAAATTTTGAAAAAACTACGCGATCTGTACAACGAATGAGCACACTTCTTCAACCGTCTCAAATTTGTTATATAACGTTGTTTTATAACATATTTTGCATACTATTAGTGACATAGTATTTGATAAAACGCCGATTTTTGTTATAATCGACTAAAATTGCTATATAAAGTTAAAAAAACTATATAACGAAACCCCTATTACAAAACACACCTCGAAGCAAAATTCGAAGTGTGTTTTGTAAATTGGGGAGAACAACATTTGTTGGTCGCTGCGCAAAACCGATTTGAGCAAGCAAACCTGTCACAGTATCAGGCAGAACAATCCGCCTCGGTTTTCATTGACGATCTTGCCCAGCGTTTTGGTGAGCTTTTGCTTGACCTCTACGGGGACTGCACTGCACTTTCCTTCCAAGCCTTCTTTTGCCAAACCTGCCATGGTTTTGCCGAACATATTCGTGTTCCATATCGCGTCGGGATTTTGCTTGTACTCGGCAAGCAAGTACTGACTTTGCTGTTCCGTGCCCACCATTGGGCTGACTTCCGTTTGAACGTCCACCCTGATGATGTGATAACTCGGCGAGGTGGCTTTGAGTCGCACGCCGTAAATACTGCCCTGCTTTACCATTTCCGGTTCGTTTAGCGTCATTTTGTCCGCTTGCGGATACACAATTCCGTACCCGTTGGCGTCCGCTTCGTCCAAGGCGTCTTTCATCGATTCGAAACGCGCCTTTGCATAGGACGCCGATGTCACAAAACTCATCAGGCTGTACTCGTCGCTGATTTCCATTTGCGCTTCTTCGCTGAGCACCTTGAAGAACAGATCGGGCGCAGGTTCAAGCCGATAATTTGCCACGCCGTTGCCCATATCCAAATCGCCTACTTCGGCGCTGTCCACAAACTCGCAGTCGTCAAACGCGCCTATCATCTTGTCTGCGTCCTTCATTTTGCAGATGTCGGCGCACCGCTGTTTTATCTTGTCCACAATGCCCGTGATGACCTTGTTGTCCTTTTCCAGAGCGCGCATCCACAGCGGAAGATCGAAGGCAAGGCGACGCACAGGAAATTCTTTGAGAATACTTTGCAACACCCCTTCCAACTCAGTATTGTCGGCGCTTTGCACGTTGAGAGGAATTACCGCAACGCCGTATTTTTCCTGCAAGGCAAGGCACAGTTCCTTTACGCGTTCGGACGCGGGCGACGTGCAATTGAGCACAACTACAAAGGGCTTTCCCGCGTTTTTAAGCTCGCGCACAACGCGCTCCTCCGCAGAAATGTAACTTTGACGGGGTATTTCGCCGATACTGCCGTCCGTCGTGACTACAATTGCGACGGTCGAATGTTCCGTTGCCACCTTTTGCGTGCCTATTTCGGCGGCCTTTTCGAACGGGATAGGTTCCGTAGACCAGGGAGTATTGACAAGACGCATTTTGTCCCCCTCCAAATGCCCCTCCGCGCCCTCTACAAGGTAGCCCACGCAATCGATGAGCCGAACATTGGCAACCGCCTTGTCGTTTAGCGTAAGGCGAACGGCTGTGTTGGGCACAAATTTGGGCTGAGTGGTCATTATCGTTTTGCCGTCCGCCGACTGCGGAAGCTCGTCCGTTGCGCGTTGACGCTCGTTTTTGTCGGCGATATTAGGCAAGATCAACTTTGTCATAAAGTTGGTGACGAAAGTCGATTTTCCGCTTCGCACAGGTCCCACTACGCCAATGTAAATATCGCCGTTTGTCCTTTCGGATATATCCTGATAAATGTTGTTCATATCTCCCTCCAAAATACGTTTGGTAAAGTATATGAAGGAAGTTGCTCACATAGAACAAAAAGGGTAATACGTTAAATAAAGTGACAAATGATCAAAAATTTCAACTGTTCAAAAGGTTGTAAAGCGTCTGTTCAAAGTTGTATTTTTCCATAAGCGCGCGTATAGCAGGGGCATTGCGCATTGCTTTCGTGTGAGTTTTGACGCACCTCAACATCAAATTTTTGGGAGAATGTGCCAGATCCACAAATTCCATCACGTCCACTTTGTAGCCGTGATCTTCAAGGAGCATAGCCCTGATGGAATCCGTCAACAGCGCAGAAACGCGTTCTTTGACAATGCCATATTTCAACAAGATGTCGAGATCTCCCTGACCTTTGCGTACGGTGCTGTTTATCTCGTGCTGACCATGGGACGGAAAAAATATACGGCACATTGTGTTTTATTGCAAAGTTGAGCGCATAGTCGGTAGCCGTATCGCAGGCATGCAACGAAAGAACGGCGTCGATGTGCTCGTCGTACAGCTTGTCCTTGGACACGTCGGCAACTTCAAATTGCAGGTTTTCGTATCCGTATTTGCGAGCGAGCGCATTGCAGTTGGCAACGACGTCGGCTTTGAGGTCGTAACCGATGATGCGAGCGTCGATGTTGCGTACGTTTACCAAATAATGATATACAATAAACGTCAAATAGGATTTTCCGCAACCGAAGTCTAACAACGTCAATTTTCCGCTATGCGCTGAGAGCACGTCGTCCACTATTTCGACAAATCTGTTTATTTGCTTGAATTTGTCGTACATGCCCACGACGACCTTGCCCTCTTTGGTAAAAATGCCCAGATCCACCATTGCAGGCACATCGTCGCCCTCATTCAAAATGTATTTTTTCTGCCTGTTATTGGAGCGCGCAATGGGCGTTTTGGGCGGAGTCGTTTTTTCAAAACGCGTCGTTTTGCCCTTTTCGGAAGTAAGATAGGTGACGTCTTTGTCCTTCATCACAATGCAAATTTGCTTATATTTGCCCACGATATTGACGTCCACCCACTTTTCAAGATCGTTCACCGCTATGTTTTCGTGGAAAACCTGCGTTGAAGAAAACATTTCCGCCTGAAAATGCGGTTCACCGCCGAGCTGAACGGGGCGCAACACGACCTTGCGATACTTGCCCTGTTTCAAAGGGTTGCTGGCAACTATCTTTATTATGTCTTTGCACTGTTCAAGCTCTTTTATCATTTTTGCTTCCTTTAATTAAAGTTATATCGCGCCCTATCGCCTATTCATCACCACCGGACGACGTAACGCCAAATATCACGCGCCGTTAAACAAAAAAGCGTCTTTTGTTGAGGCAAAAATCATTAAAAGATAAATCTGTTTGCCTCAAACAATTTGACCTTTGAGTGGTCAAACCAAAGAGTATCTTGTGGCTACTTTATTATCTTGTCCGACTTGCCCCTCAACGCCTTGCGTATGCCCGTGCGTTTTTCGTCGCCCCTGAAAATGCGCAAAATGTTGTGTCTGTGCGCAAATATCACAAGGATAAACGTAAGCGTTATCAACATGCAACAAAAGGCGTCTATATTTGTGTAGATGACCTTCCAGGGATAGTTTACGCCGTAGCACACCCAACTCCACACTATCATAAACAACGCAATAAACAGGCTGACAATGGACGCGCGATCCGTAGCAAACAGTATCACCAAACAGGGCAAAACAAGGCAAAGCGAAAGCAACGGTTGCAAGGAAAAACACACTCCTATGGCTGTTGCAACGCCTTTGCCCCCTTTGAAGCGGAAAAACACGGGGAAAATATGCCCGACGACGGCAAAAAATCCCGCGATGTAGCCTGCTGTGGTCGCCACGTCCGCACCGCAACGAGCAAATATCGCATACTTGGCAAGCACGCAGGGCAAAACGCCTTTGAGAATGTCGCACAAAAAAGTCAGCACGCCCATTGCAAGACCGTAAACCCTGAACATATTTGTTGCGCCTGCATTTCCGCTACCGTAATTTCTGACGTCGCTTTTTTTGAAAAGTTTGGAAAACAGCACGGCACAATTGATGTCTCCTAACAAATAGCTGACTATTGCAAGTAACAAAAATTGCCACCAATATTCTAAAAATATATCAAACATCTGTTTTTGCGCTCCCGTCGCGGAATACAAGTTTTATCGGCGTTCCGTCCAATGCAAACGCCCGTCGAATGTAATTTTCGAGATATCTTCTGTAAGAAAAATGGACCAAATCGGCGTCGTTTGTGAAAAACACAAATGTGGGCGGTTGAGTGGAAGCCTGCGTTGCGTATTTGATTTTTGCCCGTCTGCCGTGTTGTGCAGGCGGTTCCACTGCGCGAACGGCGTCCGTTACAACGTCGTTGAGCGTTCCCGTGCTGACGCGAAAAGTGGATTTGGCGTAAACGTAGTCCACCTCCTCCATCAATTTGCCAACGCGCTGTCCCGTAAGCGCCGAAACGGTTATGGAGCGGAAATAGTCCATAAACGCAAGGTCGCAAGACAACTGTTTTTTGAACTTTTCGACGGTATGCGTGTCCTTTTCTATCAAGTCCCACTTGTTGATGACGACAACGGACGGTTTGCCTTCCTCGTGGATAAACCCCGCAATTTTGACGTCCTGTTCGGACAATCCGACGTCGGCGTCCATGACGATAAGGCAAACGTCGGCACGGCGCACGGCGTTGAGGGAACGCATAACGCTGTACTGCTCCACGCTGTCCGATTGGATAGAACGCCTTTTGCGCATGCCCGCAGTGTCTATGATTATGTAATCTTTGTCGTTGTAGACAAAGGGTGTGTCTATCGCGTCTCGCGTTGTTCCCGCGATGTCCGACACGATAGTACGGTCGTATCCGAGAATTTTGTTTACCAAAGAAGATTTTCCCGCATTGGGCTTGCCCACCACGGCGATTTTGATTGCGTCCCCGTCCTCTTCCTGCTCATTTTCAGGAAAATAGGACACAATTTTGTCCAACAAATCGCCTAATCCTTGCTTTTGCTCGGCGGAAATGGGGAAAAAGTCGCCAAAACCCAACGAATAAAATTCCGACAGATCTGCTTCGAGGAAGTGATCCACCTTGTTGACGACAAGGATAACGGGTTTGCTGGTTTTTCTGAGAAGCTTGGCTACGTCCAAATCGTCCGCAGTCAGACCGCTTTTGTAGTCGCAAAAGAACAAAATGACGTCCGCCAAGTCCAGCGCGATCTGCGCCTGCTCCTTGATGTGACGAAACATCACGTCGTCGCTTTTGAGTTGGATACCGCCCGTATCTACCAATGTGAACTTTTTGTCTAACCATTCGCAATCCGCGTAAACTCTGTCGCGCGTGACGCCGGGCATATCCGAAACAATGGATATGCGTCCGCCACACACTTTATTGAAAAATGTAGATTTGCCCACGTTGGGCTTGCCCACTACGGCAACAAGAGGTTTCGCCATCAGTCACACTCCAAAATCGCTTGACAAAATTCGTATCCGTCGGCGGTAACTATTATTTTTTTGCCGACTTGCTTTTTTAGTTCTTCCAAAGTCATTCCGTCCAAAAAAACATCCTCCGTTTCGCGAAGCATCACCCGAGGCAACAACAACGTGTCGCCTATATCTGTGCGGTTTTTGAGCGTATCAACGATATCTCGTCCCACAACAAGCCCCGCAACGGTGACTGTTTCGCCGAAAAATTTGTTTACGACGGTGACAACATTGACATTTAGTTGAGGAAACAAATGCCTTGCTTTGTCCAAAACCTGCTCCACAAAAGGAGTGGCGGCAACGCCCGTCACCACGGTAAAACTGCCTTTTTTCGGCGCAGTGGCGTCCCTCAACGCAAGATCGAATTGATAACGCATATCCGCAACAAGCCCCACTCCGTTTTCCAACTGTTCAAAATCGCCATAGTAACCGTAGGAAGGCAATTCGCGTTGCGCATAAATGTACATTTCGTCCGAACAATACGCAAAGTGACGTCCCGTTTGAGCAAAGCACTGCGCGTCAAAAAACTCCACCGCGTCCACCGTGGCGCTTGCTTGCTGTTTGCTTACAGGTTGAAGCTCCTGCAATCCGCAACGATATTTGGTAAGTCCCACAGGCACAACGGCAACGTTTTGAATTGCAGGGTACAACGAAAACAAATCGCTCATGGTTTTGGAAAGTATCTCTCCGTCGTTATAGTGAGGACACATTACCACCTGCGTGTACATGGTTATACCGCTATCGGCAAGCTCTTTGAGCAAGGGAAGGATGGGGCGCGCCTTTGGATTGCCCAAAAGTTTGCATCTCACGTCATCGTCCGTTGCATGCACGGAAATATACAACGGCGAAAACTTTTTGTCTTTTATCCGCGTCAAGTCGGCGTCGCTCAAATTTGTCAAAGTGACAAAGTTGCCCGAAACAAAGGACAGGCGCCAATCGTCATCTTTGACGTAAAGAGTAGACCGCTGACCTTTGGGCAATTGATCGACAAAACAAAAGATACATTTGTTTGCGCACCACCTCGGTTCGATGTAGCTTTCGTCGTAAAAATCCCAACCCATGGGATCGTTGTCGCTTTTGTGCACGTCAAACGTCAATGTCGATCCGTCGCGCTCCACCGTGACGGAAAAATCCGACTGCGAATCGAAGTAGGCGACATCCAACATGTCCTTTGCGCTTTCGCCGTTAAATTGCACGATGACGTCGTCAGGACGAAGTCCCGCTTTGACGGCTATTGAATTTTTGTCTAAACTACTGATTTTAAGCATAATAACTAAAAAGGCAACCGAAGGGGTTGCCTCGTATATTAGGATATTACCTGCCTATCCTCGGCAATGTAGACCAATCGTAATTGCCCAATATTTTGATGTGCACCGTTACGATAGTGCTCATCAAAGAAATGGACTCGCTGTTGGTTTCGGAATCATCATCATAAACGGTTTTGCTGGTTCTGCTTGTAAAATCGTCCAAATTGTCCATGATGATAGAAGGAACTTTTGTTGTGGAATTGCCGTAGTCTCCGTCGCCGATCTTGTAGGATATGGAGGACATATGAGCAAAGACGGCATAGTTATCGGGATTGACCGTTTGATTGGCGGTAGCCAACATCAACCATCCGTTGGCAGTATCCGCAGTGTTGTTGGTATCCGTCCATTCGTCGTGATACATTGCAAGGGAGAAAATTTTGAATTGAGCATAACCTTCGCTCGGTTCACGGTAGCCGTTGCTCTTGAACTCTCCTTTGAAAGTGACCGAAGCGGGATTTTGATAATAATGCATCTCGGATTTTTCGCTCACTTTGCTTTCTTTGTAAATGTATCTGCCCAAAACCATGTATCTGTTTGTGGAATTGTAGGTGTCGATAACGGTATCGTCGTAAAAACCTTCGTTTGCCAACTGAATAAATCTGATAGTAGCAAGCGGGGTTTGACTGAGCAACAGATCGTACACTATTTTTACTTCCAACTTTTTGTTGCTTATCGTGTAATTGAGCGTCACCTCTGCCTGAGGGTTGGGAAATTGCTTGCTGAGAGAATTGACCTGTGCGCGAGTCATAAACCTTGTGGCAGGCACCGATGTGCATGCGCACATAACTATCAACATCAATGTCAGCAAAACTGCCACTACTGCAATGGAAAACTTTTTCATAATTACCTCTGTGTATTACTTCTTGTAGTATTGTGTCAAATCGATATTCAAAACCACGCTTTTTCCGTCCAAGTATTTAAGCGCGCCCGATCCAAAGTGAAAGGTCACTTTTGTGCAACAAAGCAGTTGCGTTTTGACTCGGAACCTGCGATTGATCTTGTTTATTCCGTACTTGCCGTCGCCGAGAATGGGCAGATTAATATGGGCAAGTTGCGCGCGGATCTGATGTGTGCGTCCCGTAACGGGTTTTACTTCCAGCAAAGACAGCTCGCCCAACTTTTTGAGCAAATTGTAATGCGTTTCTATTGGGAGATAGCCTTTTTGGGGCGTTTCAGAGATGTAGACCATGCTTTTTTTTGCGTCCTTAAACAAAAAAGCGTTAAGGTTTGCAGAGGGCTTTTGGGGAGTGCCCACAACAACGCATTGATATGTTTTGTCTATGTCCCTGTCCTTAAAGGAAGCAAGCAATTCCGTTTCCGCCGTTTTGTTGAGGGCAAAAACAACAAGCCCCAGCGTGTTTCGGTCGAGACGGTGAACGGGAACAGCCACCGTGTCGGTGAGAATATTGTTGATAAGCTCGGTAAGAGATCCCTCTCCCTGAACTTCGATACCAGCGCCCTTGTTTACGACAAGAATGTTGGCGTCGCGGTAAACCACCTCGATACTGTTCTTTTCTCTATCGGGCATATAAACGCATACCACGTCTCCCGTATATACGTTCATATCCGAGCCTACTCTTACGCCGTTGACCTTGACAGAGCGTCTTTTGATGACCTTTTGGATACGGTAGTATCCCAAATCGGTGTTTTCGCCTATCAAATCGGACAAAAGTTGCTTGTTTTTTACTTGTATTTCTTGAAGCATAAAATGATTATACCAAATACTCTAAAAAAAAGCAAATATTTGTAATAAATAAAATATATTCGCAAGCAGGTAAAAAGCATGTCGGATCGCAGTCAAAATTGCACGATCCGACAGAGATTTTCGCCTTCAAAACACTACTATGTGTGACATATTAGTTTATAAAACGTTAAAAACGAGCATTGTGCAGGCTTTTTGAGTGACAAATCGCCTTGTTTGTTGCGATGAGCGTCAAGCGTTTACTTGACACGAAAGAATTACTTACATGCAAAAAACTTCGATCGCAAGCGCAGATATCGAGATACTTTACAAGAAGAAACCGCTATTCGCCGAAAAGTCGCAACGTATCACAGATAGTCTTCGCCTTCCCCTTCTACTGCGCCTTCAAGATGCATTTCCGCCGACTTTGTAACGTTAGTTAGAGAATTGATGTCCAGCGTGACCAAAATCACGTCGTCGCCGATTTTTTCGATATTGCACCAGGGAATAAAAATATCCTCCGTCGCCTTGAAAAGCTTGTGTATTCCCGGGACGACAAGTCCGAGCACGTTTTTGCCGTTGCTGTCTATTATCATATCGATAATTTTGCCCATTCGCGCGCCGTTGCGCAAGTTGATGACTTCCTTGGTGCGAAGATCCGTGTAACTGAGTTCCATTGTATGCTCCGCTATTAGGCTATTGAGCAAAACAAAATATCATAACCGCAAAGCGGGAAAAAGGTACAAGCTCTAAATCATTTCGTTGCGCAAATGCGTCATTGCGTTCTTTTCCAACCGCGACACCTGCGCCTGACTCAAACCCACCTCGCGCGAAACTTCCATTTGCGTTTTGCCCTCGAAGTAGCGCTTTACAACGATGTTCTTCTCCTTGTCGTCCAGTGTGTCCAGCGCGTCCATAAGGGTGACGTTTTCCGCCCAGATGTATTCGGAACATTTACTGTCGGAGATGTGGTCCTGCAATGTCAAACTGTCCTCTTCGTCGGAATACACCGCCTCGGACAGCGAGATAGGTTCGGAAATCGCGTCCAGACAATACAGCACTTTGTAAATTGGCAACTGCATTTCGTCTGCGATCTGCTGAATGGACGCCTCGTCCACGCTTTCGCTCTCCAACTTTTCCCGCGTTTGCAATGCCCGATAGGCAACATCCCTGATACCGCGACTTACTCTCATCGAGCCCTCTCGCAAAAAGCGTCTTATTTCCCCTATTATCATGGGCACGGCATAGGTGCTGAAACACACTCCGACATCGACCTTGAAGTTATCGACGGCTTTTATCAATCCCACGCAACCTATTTGAAACAAGTCGTCGGGGTTGTCCGTGCGATAGGAATATCTTTGCACTATGGACAAAACCAAGCGCAAATTGCAATTGATAAAGTAATTTCTCGCCTCGACGTCCCCTTGACTGATCTTTATCAACAATTCGTTGGACTCTTTTTGCGTAAGTTTGGGCAATGCGGAGGTGTCCACACCGCAAATAACTACCTTTCTGCTCATAAGGACCTCGCAAATTGTATTTGCTGTTATTTTGAGCCTCGCACGCGCTAATTATACGAAAGATGCCTTTTGCGTCGTTTAGAACACTGCTTTGCGGATAAAAAGAATCCTTCTCCCGCTGACAGTCCTACCACAAGAAAAGTTATGTGCTAACCCCAATTCGTTAGAGGAAATGCCAACACTCCAATGTTTGAATACAGCTAAAATCTCTCCCAATGACATTTTGGCGCGCACGAGCAAAGAAACTCTTTCCAAACAGTACCACCTAGGGGAGATTAGCAAATATTTTTGTCGGAAAACCACTCGCACCTCAATATTTGAGAGCCAAAATTCTCTGTTTTGACACTTGAATTTGAGGTTGTCGAATTTTTAGGATGTAATTCGCTTTTTCTTCTCATAAAGCCACAAAACACTCATATTTGCGGTTTCTTGACGCACATGTGTAAATGATAATGTCGGGTGTTACCCACCACCCCAACATTTGACACAAAGCCGAAAAGGAACGCATACGGAGTAAGGAACTTCGAGAGATTCAGGAAAAGAATACTGCTTGCATGCGGATAAAAGAAGCCCTCTCTCGGTGGCAGTACTGCCACCGAGAGAGGGAACAAACCGATTCAATTATATGTTGGGAAAAATACCTACACCCCAACATTTGACACAGAGCCGACAAAAAAAACGGCAACAAATGCCGTTTTTGATGATACCCCGTAAAGCCAAGATATAAGGGTTATTTTGTTTTTTCAAGCAGTTTTTTGTACCGCCGTATCCATTTGGCAAACGGGTTAATTTTGCCTGTTTTTCTTCAATTCGTCTTGCCAACACCAATAGCACATGCTTTCGTAGGCTTCGTCACCGCCGATAAGTATCGTGGGACCGTCATCTACGCATTTGCCGTCTACAAAGCGGGCGTTTACAGAGGACTTTCGTCCGCAACGGCACACCGATTTGATCTCTTGAAGGGAATCGGCAAGTTCGACGAGGCGTTTGCTTCCCTCAAACAGATGACATGTGAAGTCCAAAAGCAAGCCGTAACAAAGCACGCTTACCTTGCGCGACAATTCTTTGAGTTGGTCTATCTGCTGTGATGTGCAAAATTGCGCTTCGTCCACAATTATTATGTCTATCGGCGCATCTTTGGACGCTTCGTCAAACAAAGCGACAAAACTATCGTTTGGAGAAATCGTGTGACATTTTGCCGTAAGACCTATACGCGAACGCACCATTCGCTCTTCGTCGTCATCTCTGTTGTCCAACTCGGGCTTGACCAAAAGAACTCTCATGCCCTTTTGTTCGTAATTGAATTTGCACATCAACGCTTGCGCGGATTTGCTACTTGCCATTGTTCCGTATTTGAAATAAAGCTTGGGCATAAATGTCAAATCTCCTTTGTGTGTATTTTTATTTTCCGATCAGTACAAACCGTCTATCTTGCCGTTGCCGTCTATCGTCATGTTGACGGCGTTGGGCGTTTTGGACAGCCCCGGCATAAGAAGCATGTTGCCTGCCAACACCACCAAAAATCCCGCACCGCCTCGGTACTCGATATCGCGCACATGAAGCGTAAAGCCCGTAGGCGCGCCCAAAAGTCGGGGATCGTCGCTGAAACTGTATTGCGTTTTGGCTATTACTATCGGCAAATTGTCTACGTCGCAAACTTTGCGAAGCGCATTTAAACTTTGCTCGGCGCGGTCGGTGTATTCAACGCTCTCGGCGCCGTATATCTTTGTGGCAATTTGGAAGATTTTATCCTTTACGTCGTCATTGTCGCCGTAGGCAAAGCGAAAAGCGCTGTTGTCGCGGTCGCATAGTTCCACCACCTTTTTAGCAAGCGCCTTTGCGCCCTTTCCGCCATTGCTCCACACTTTCGTCACAACGGCTTCCACGCCCAGTTGCGCCGTAGAACGCGCAATCAAATTGAGTTCGCGCGTGGTGTCGTCGGAAAAACGGTTGATGGCAACAACAACGGGCAAGCGGTACACGTCCTTGATATTTGACACATGTCGCAACAGGTTGCAAATGCCCTTTTTGAGGGAAGCGATGGGGTGTTGAGGATCCCCGCCGTTAAGTCTCAACGCGCGTACGGTGGCAACTACCACGACCGCATTGGGACGCAAGCCCGACACGCGACACTTTACGTCGAGAAATTTTTCCGCACCGAGATCCGCGCCGAAACCTGCTTCCGTCACCGTGTATTGGGCGTAGGTCATGGCAAGTTTTGTGGCTTGAACGCTGTTGCAACCGTGAGCGATGTTGGCAAAGGGACCGCAATGCACAAACGCGGGCGTTCCGCCCAAAGTCTGCACCAAATTGGGTTTGAGCGCGTCTTTAAGCAAAATCGTCATGGCGTCCTGAGCATGCAGATCGCCTGCAAATATCGGCTGTCCGTCAAAGGTGTAAGCCACCAAAATTTTTGACAAACGCGCTTTGAGATCCTCTATATCCTGCGCAAGAGCAAGCACCGCCATCACCTCGCACGCGGCGGTGATATTGAACTTTTCGCTGTGCTCCACCGCGTCCTTTACGCCGTGATTGACGGTAAGCCCCCTCAATGCCCTGTCGTTGACGTCCAAAGTTCTGTTGAAAACTATCTTGTCGGGATCGATGTTTAGCGGATTGCCCTGAAAAATGCTGTTGTCTATCAACGCGCACAGCAAATTGTTTGCGGAAGTTATTGCATGAAAATCTCCCGTAAAGTGCAAATTGATATCTTCCATGGGCACAATTTGAGAATATCCGCCCCCTGTTGCACCGCCTTTTATTCCGAAAACAGGTCCGAGCGAAGGCTCGCGCAATGCCAAACAGCTTTTGGCGCCGATAAGATTTAGCGCGTCGGCAAGCCCGATGGACACCGTGGTTTTGCCCTCCCCCGCCGAAGTGGGATTTATCGCCGTAACCAAGACAAGTTTTGCGTCAGTCCGTGGCATGGGTTTTGCCGAGACTTTTGCCTTGTAGTCTCCGTACAGTTCCAAAGATTCCTTGGGAATACCCAATTTTCGGGCGATGTTGACGATTTTTTTCGGTTTGTAAGCACGAGCAATTTCTATATCCGTCATATAGCGCACCTCCCCTGCAAGTATCGCAACCGTAAAGGCTGATTTCAATTTTTAATTATACCAAACTTCCCCTCGCTTGGCAATCTTTTGTCGCCCTAAATTTGTATCAAACAAATGTTCTAAATTCATTGACAACTGCGACCTCTTGTGCTAAAATAAAAGTACAAGCTGATTTTGGCTTGCGATCTTATCGATACAGAGGCTGACACATGAACGAACTTGCAAATGCACTGCTAACTACGGAAAGAAGCCCGTTGTTGCCGGAGGAATACGACTATTGGAAGGACCTTATCGGCGAGTGGGAATTTGACTACACGGACGGATACGACCGCCCCACACAACGTCATGTAAAGGGAGAATGGATATTTGCCCGCATGCTGGAAGGGTTGGGGATCATAGATATGTTTATTTGCCCTTCTCGCGACACGAGGGAATTTGCGCCTCAACCGGACGGCGAATACGGCGTGGCTTTGCGCGTGTTCAACCCCGAAACAAAAAAGTGGGATATGACGTACACCACGCGCGGATCCATGACAAGACTAACGGGCGAATTGCAGGACGGAAAGGTGGTACTGACGGTTTTGGACGCACCGCAATTCAAATGGGTGTTTGTAAAACGCCGTCCAGACTACTTCTATTGGCAAAACATCGAAGTGCTTTCGGACGGAACTCAACGGTTAAATTGCGACGTGAGAGCAAAGCGCAAAAACAAACAAAGTTAATAACGCCCGAAACACTGTGCAAAACGGGCTGTCGCGGTGTTGCACAAATGAATAAATATATGAAAAACGGCTTGAATTTGGTTTTTCAAGCCGTTTTTGATATGGTTTTATCGCAAAAATGTTCAATTCGGAAGTCTCCGCGACAAGGATGATCCAAAAAGCAGAGCCTGTTACTCCAACTTTTTGGGGTACACCTCAATTACATAAATTGCGTACGATGAGTTGTGTCCTTGATTATACAAATTGAACAAGAATAGTATCATTTATTTTAAGGTAAGATATGATGTGTCCCTTATATTTCAAACCCTCATTGTACAGTTTACGATAAGGTGTATCATTTAATTTACAGTAATAGCTTCCTCGGTGTCGTTTTTTCGTGTAAAAGCCGTCTTTTGTGAGTTGTGAGTAAATAGGCGTTTCCGCATTAAACCTATGGCGCCCGGTTTGGCTTTTCCGTTTGGCAGTGGCGCGACACTTCTCTTATAGGCTCGTTTCTTTTTGTAATTTTTATTTGACAACACGTTTATATAGTCAAAACGGCTTGAAATTTGTTTTTTTTCAAGCCGTTTTTGATGTAATTGTGTTATTTGAGAGCCTGTGCGAAGGTCCATTGTCTTGCAAGCGCAAAACTATTTGAGCGAGTTGTCGTACGCGACGTTCAGAAGTTGATTTTCGTTGCTACTTACAAGCCGTACACTGCATAGCGCCAGACTGATTGTCTCATGCGCGCGCATTGTTCATTGGGCGCAAATTCGCATGCGGTTTCATATGCCACCGCTTTGGGTTGTGGCACGGGGAAGAATGCTTGCTTCCTGCTAATTGAAAATCTTTCGATTTGCCACAGCCACGCGTGCTGTGCGCTATTGCGATGGATTGTTGCCGACACGCAATAGCAAATAAAAGTTCAATGTCGGCGACAAACGCAATGGCACTCATGCAAAATGCAAAATCAAAATGTGCAAAATCACTTGTCGATATCTACAATTTCGTAGTCGCGGTTACCCAAGCCCAGCTTGTGCGCCCATTCCACGGTGTGGATGCCGTGACGGCTGTCCATGCGTTCTATCAAGGACGCCTTGCCCGAATCGGGAGAATTTTTTACTTGGTCGTAGCAACATTGGTCGAGCGCCACAGGATCGAGAGAAGCGAAAATTCCGATATCAGCCATTTCCGGTTCGTGAGGATTGCTGTCGCAATCGCAATCGACGGACAGACGATTGGCAACGTTAATATACACTATGTTGTCGCGTCCCATATAGTCCATGACCGACTTGCACGCCTCTGCCATGCTTTCGAGGAAACCGTCCTGATCGTCCACAAAACCCCAAAGCTTGTCGGGATCCTTGGTGCGCCCCACGGTGTGGATCCATGCCTTTCCGTTAGAGGACGCAACGCCGATGGACATGTTTTTCAGCGCTCCGCCAAAACCGCCCATGGCATGTCCCTTGAAATGCGAAAGCATAAGCATGCTGTTGTAGCTGGCAAGGTGACTGCCCACAATGTTGTAGCCGTCCATGTGCACTCCGCCGTTGATGGGAATTTCAATTTCCCCTTCCTCGTCCATGATGTCGCATGGGGCGATGTCCAAAAAGCCGTGGTCTTTGATCGTTTGCCAGTGCACTTTGGGATTGCAACGCTTACCGCCGTATGCAGTACAACACTCTACTATCGTACCGTTTAGGCTGTTGACAAGCGGTTGAATAAGCTTGGGAGCAAGAAAATTGTGTCCGCCCGGTTCGCCCGTGGATATCTTTACGGCGACCTTGCCCTTCAACTCTCTGTTCAGCGCCTTGTAAATTTTTATAAGGCTTTCCGCTGTGATTTGTTTGGTAAAATATACTGTCGATCTCATTGTTTCACCTCACTTCGTTTTTTTATATTTTATACTTTCTTGACCAAACAGTCAATATTAAAATTGTAATACTCGTTGATTTAGGTTTTTTATGCCCTTTTTGTACCTAAAATTGTATATTATGTCTGAAATAGTATTTTACAAAATGCCAAAAACAGACATAATCGCACAAAAAAGCACGGATAATGTAAAAATATCTACGCAAAGTATGCGTCGCCTTTAACGATGTAACAGCCCTTGCAAGATATAATTTTTATCGCGCCACTGCCAAACGTACATTGCACCTCTGCCAAACGGATAACCAAAACCGATTTGTTTCGATATGTTTAGTGCAGAAACGCCTATTTACTCACAACTTACAAAAGACGGCTTTCATACGAAAAACAGCGCCGAGGAAGCTATTATCGTACAATTTGTAAAATCAAGGGCAAAACATATCCAACTATAAACGATATATCATTTCGAACAACTGTAAATTAAATAATACACCGCATCGTAAACTGTACAATAAATGATACAAAGCATCATACAATTTGAAATATAAGGGACACAACATATCCTACCTCAAATAAATGATACTTCTCTTGTATAATTTGTATAATTAAGGACACAACTCATTGTGCGCAATATATATAATTAAGGATGTAACTCATAATACAATTTGCAAAATCAATGATACAATACACCACATCGTACAATTTAAAATAAATGATACAACCGCATCAGACAAATTGCAATATCAGAGACGCAACTCGTTGCACTTATATAATCAATAGCACAACATATTGTACAACTATCAAATCAAGGGCACGACGCTTTGTACAACTTATATGATCAATGTCTCATAATATCGTACAAATGTAAAATAAATGTCGCTATATATTGTACAATTGTAAAGTAAAGGACAGAATTTATTATACACTAAATTAAATAAAATAATATTTTTATAAGGGCGTTTGTTTGATTGCCATTGTTTTGGTATGGTGCTATAATGTGTGATGTTTTGGTAAAGTTATGACAAAAGCAAGTATAGACATGACCTCCGAAAAGGGAATGGTCAAAAAATTGATAAAATTCGTAACGCCGATAGTTCTGTCGGGTATATTGCAGTTGCTGTTTACCGCAAGCGACCTTATCGTTTGCAGATATTTCGGCTCGGAGCACTCGGTGGGGGCTATCTCCTCCACCAACGCGTTGATAAACCTCATCGTCAATTTGTTCATGGGGCTTTCTATCGGGGCAAACATACTTATGTCCCGTTGCTACGGCGCAAAGGACAAGGAGAAGGGTCAGCGCGTGGCATACACTGCCATTGCTTTGTCTGCCATTATGGGCTTGATCGTGGGAATTTTCGGCGTCACCTGCACAAAGTATTTTCTCCGTTGGATGGGCACCAATGCGGAAGTGATAGATTTGTCTACGCTATATTTGCAGATATATTTTATCGGCGTACCGTTCTCTATGGTCTATAACTTCTGCACGGCGCTTTTGCGCGCTGTGGGAGATACAAGACGACCGTTCTACTTTCTTACGCTTTCGGGGCTGTTCAACGTGATACTCAATTTGCTGTTGGTGATCCGTTTCAGGCTGGATGTCGCAGGCGTTGCCATTGCCACTGCCTGTTCTCAAATACTTGCCTGCGCGGACGTGTTGGTTTACATGCGCTTCAAGAAAAACATCTTTTTCCGCTTTCGGTTCGGCAAAATTCGTCTGTACAAGGACGAGGCTTTGGAGATCAGCCGTCTCGGGTTGCCCGCGGGACTGCAAAGCACGCTGTTCAGCATTTCCAACGTGATGATACAAACAAGCGTAAACGATCTGAGTTTTACGCTGGGAGCGGCCGCAGTGGACGGCAACGGCGCGTCGGCAAGCCTCGAAGGCTTTGTGTACACGGCGATGAACAGTTGTGCGCAAGGCGTTGTCACGTTCGGCTCGGCAAACTACGCCGTAAAAAACAAAGCAAACATACGCCGAGTTGTTTTGCGCACTGTGCTCATCGTCACCGTTGCTTGGGTGATCCCCGGCTTTTTTGTGTTGATGTTTGCACGACCGCTTCTCGGATTTTACGTCCCCAACGAAGAGGGCATCAACTTTGCGTTGCAACGTATCTACATCACCGTCGGCACCTACATACTTTGCGGGCTGATGGATACTTTTGCCTATTCGTTGCGCGCAATAGGATACTCTGTTTTGCCAACGGTGATTTCCACATGCGGTGCGTGCGGTTTCCGTCTGCTGTGGATATTTTTTGTCTTTCCGTTGGACTACTTCCACAACATAACCTGGCTTGCCATTTCCTATCCGATAAGTTGGTTTTTAACGGCGCTTGTGCACTTTGTATGCTTTTTTGTACTGTTCAAAAAGCTCAAATTTACTCCGGGCGCAAAAGAAGAGCCTACCAACAAGGGCGCGCCTTCCGACAAAAAAACCTGCGCACAAAACTAAAATCGCTCCCTGTACGTTTGGTGCAGGGAGTTTGGTTATATGAGTTTATTTCAAAACGAAGCGCGAAAAAAGTTTGCTTCACTCTGCCACTTGGCGAATTATCAATTCGATATCTTTGACGTTTAGCAGTTTGGGAACGGGATACAGCGGATCTGCTTCTGCTTCGGCTGTTTTGGCAAGCTCTTCTACGTCCGAAAGTTCTATACAGGGTAATTTTGTGCCTATGCCGTTGTCGGCGTTGAGTTGTTCTATACGCGCAACAAAAAGTTCGGCGCCCTTTTCAACGGAGACGGATCGGTCGAACAAACCCGCGCAAACGCCCATTTTCCACAGTTTTTTGTGGACGCATTTGCCGTATCTTTTGAGAACATAGGGCAAAACAACGGCATTGGCAAGTCCGTGCGCGACATTGTACTTTCCGCCCAAGGCATGCGCGATGGCGTGAACATAGCCGACATAACTCCTGGTAAAGGCAAGTCCCGCAAGGTAGGACGCGTGCAACATGTTACTGCGCGCTTCAATGTTCTGTCCGTCCGTGCACGCAACAGGCAAGTTGGCAAATATTATTTTTGTCGCTTTTAGGGCGTTCAAACGCGTTTGCCGTGTTGTGCTTCGTCCGATATACGCCTCTACGGCATGCGTAAGCGCATCCATTCCCGTTGTTGCAGTGATATTTTGCGGAAGCCCCACAGTCAAGGAACTATCTAACAGCGCATAGGACGGTATAAGACAAAAATCGTTGATGGCGTACTTGTGACGCGTTGCGCTGTCCGTTATGACAGACGCGACCGTCGTTTCGCTACCCGTGCCCGCCGTTGTAGGTATCGCTACGAGCAAGGGCAACTTTTTGCGCACCTTCATCACTCCCTTCATTTGGGCAAGCGTTTTGTCGGGACGCACTGCTCGCGCTCCCACCGCTTTTGCGCAATCCATTGCCGAACCGCCACCAATTGCCACGATACAGTCGCATTTTTCGGACAAATACATTGCCAAAGCCTCGGCAACATTGTCCGTGGTAGGATTGGGCACAGTGTTGTCGTATATAACACAATGCAAACCACCGCTTGCAAGTTTATTTTGCAGAGCGTCGCACAAGCCCAAGCCGTGCAACACCTTGTCCGTTACGACAAGAACACGGCTTTTGTCGGCGTCTTTGAGCACAGCCACCAACTCGTCGTAGTCGGCAAGCAGTTTGGGCGTGCGATACGGCAAAAAGGGAATTGCTATCCTGCAAAAAAATTGAAACGTTCTGCAATATACTTTCTTGAAAAAATTCATTTGACCGCTCCGTATGAGGATAAATAAAGTATATCACATCAACAAGAGTAAATCAATTGCGTTTGGGCAAAATGGGCTTTCGACGGCGATTTTAGAGCAACAAAGCCTGTGCCGTTTGACAGCGCGCAAAAGCTCGTCTGCACAAAGCAAATATAGTGTTGACAAATTGTAGCGAAAAGGTTGATTTTTTTTTATTTGTTTGATAAAATAGTATAGGTCAACGGCACCATAGCCAAGTGGTAAGGCAGAGCTCTGCAAAAGCTCCACCCCCAGTCCGAGTCTGGGTGGTGCCTCCAAAACACAACTGCGAAGCCGAACAGAGGCTTCGCAGTTGAACTATATTGTGCCGATGTGGCGAAACAGGCAGACGCAAGGGACTTAAAATCCCTCGGTAGCAATACTGTACCGGTTCGAACCCGGTCATCGGCACCACGACCAACCTGATTCGAACCGAGTTAGGTTGGTCTTTTTCTATGCAAAAAGCGAGGACAAACAGCCCTCGCCTTCTTTGTAATCTCCGCTAAATTGAAATTTATCTTTCTTTCATATCGAAATGCAGTTGATTATCGGTTTGAAAATATCTTTTTTAATTTCATTTAGTGTAACGACATACAGTCTATTGCCACATTTACAGAACGGGCATTCACAGTCATAGTATAATCCATTTAATCTGATATCTTCGATTATTTCTCCTGTTGTTGTAATCTTTAATAAATTGGTACACTCTGAATTTCGTACACAAATGTAAAAGAAGCCGTCAAAATAATATTGTGAAGTCCCTTTGGTATTAAAATCGAAAACAATGCTACCGCTATTAAGGTTTAACGAATAAAAATGTCCGCCATACCCGGATGTTCCAAAAACGATATTTTCGCCTATCAGCTCAATATCCGTATATAGGTAGCCTTTCAATGATTTAGTCCAAAGCAGTTGACCGTTTTTATGACATTGATATCCCCATTCGCCCTTATGAGAAACAACATATTCCCCAAAAGAAAAATCGTCTGTCGAATAATGCGTGGCGACCTTACGCTGCGAACTTGTATAGCGAATATCGTTTGGACTATACAGTTTGGAAAAAATAAACTCACCGTCGAATGTTAACTCAACTTCTGTGAGGTGCATAATATTATTAGTGAAATGATACACAATACGCTCGGCATTATGCAAAATTTCGCCCTGATAATAAATCGGCGAAGTTTTTTCAATATTCAGCTCGGTATTCCAAAGCAATTTCATTTCAGGCAGTCAATTCTCCGCTAAATTAAAATTTACTATTCACGCCATTCTTCTGTAACATCTTCAATCGTAGGGCTTACGCCACATTCGACAGCACTATCTTGAATTATTTGCCAAATTTGTTCACGGGCATCTGTTTCAATCAGACAACAATCCGTTTTATAATTCAGCTTGTTTAATGCGAGAACTACGCTTTTTACATGTTTCATAATTAGTTTCTCTGTCGGATCTGTAAGACTGTCCAATTTGTCAAGATAATCTAAAAGCAAAAGTTCACACTTTTGAACGTCTTTTTTTGAATAGCCACAATCTTCATCTTCGGACATATAATCGAGCATAGCGGTTACAACATTTTCTTTTACTTGCTTTTTATAAAATTCGGTTTTCACAATGATTTCTCCTGTTTTTGATTACCATACCTATTATATGATGACAGCCACACAAAAAAATCAAGCGGGCAAAAAGTGATTTGGGCATTTAGGCATGAGCCTGTTTATGACAAGAGCCTTTCGCGACATAAACCGTCTGCCTTTCTTACTTCATGATTAAATAATCAATCACAGTAAACCTTTAAGCATATCAAAACGCCGAACGACGGAACGAACGACCTCTTGATTATCAATCATTGCTTGCAGTTCTTCTTTGGACACCCATTTGGCATTGATTGTTTCACTATCATTCAGAACAATGCTTTGAACATCTATATCCTTTTTCACAAGGTAAATATCCATAAAATAATTTCTTTGACGATAAATGTGAAGCAAAGACAACTCATTTAACGCTATTGTGATACCTGTTTCCTCTTTCACTTCACGCACAACCGCCTGAGCCGTAGTTTCACCCGCGAGTACACCACCGCCCAAAAACTCCCACAGCCCACCTGCTTTCTTTTTTGGATGACGTTGCGTTATTAACATTTCGCCTTTTGAATTTTGAAACCACACCTCACAGCAAACATAGTATTCCCCGACATTGAAAGTGTCACCCCTGCGGATCGTCCGATTTTGGAATACCCTGTTTTGGTCGTAAATATCCCAATATTCTTCCATATTATTTTGTTCCCTTACAGCTATTTAATCTTTGTTCCATTAAAGCCAAATCATAGTCAAGAAAATACGTTTGCAATAGCGGGTAGAAGTGTTGGAATTTCTTTTTATCGAAGAACACGATATCGCACCCTCTATCATCATATACCGAGAATATACAGCTGTTGTCACATGATACGAAATGGATGATCGGATTTTCTTGATTGTCAATTTGAGAGTATAAAGTTTCTATGGCGTTGAATTTCTTGTTCGGATAACAACAAATTCGATTTCTTCGAACAATTTCGTCGTTATTGTCGCCGTCATTATCAAAGGGGATATCCCTGATAACTATGTGATTAAACTTCTTTTGATAGCTCAATGAAAATTTTAGTCGCTTTTTCTCCAATGAAATCAAGTTATCGATATACACAGTTTCTCCCGTATCAAAATCAAAGTCATATATGAAATTGTCAAAGAAGAACATATCGACATTGTTTTCAAATAGAATATTAAAAATTTCCGTCGCTCTTTTCTTGGCGTTAGCCAAACGCGCCTCATTGCTTTCGCCGATACCCAATTCACACCGCAATGCAAATTGATTATTATAAAAATAAGGTGGCTCGTATCTGAAATCCCTCTTTTGTATCATTTCTTCAATCGTATTCATTCTTTAATTATCCCCGCCAAATTAACACTTTTCGTACAATCATAATATCACATTCACACAGAAAAATCAAACGAAAGTGTATCTGCCGAATATGGCTGTTTGCGCAATTGCAAAGGGTATCGGCACGGCAATGAGAAAATAATTCACGGCGAAGAGGGGATTCTGCGCCGATGTGACGAATAGTGTCGTGACATTTGCCCCTCATCATGATACAATTGAGGCGAAAAAGGGAGGTAAAGATGAAATTCAGCGAAAAATTGAAAACTTTGAGAAAGCAAAAAAGCATGACGCAGGAGCAACTTGCGGAAAACTGTTTGTCACTCGCACCGCTGTTTCCAAATGGGAAACGGACAAAGGTTTGCCCGCTATCGACAGCCTCAAAATGATCGCCGAACTGTTCGACGTCACGTTGGACGAGTTGGTGGGCGACGAGGACATAAAAACCAAACAGGCGTTGGACAACAAAAGGAGCAGAACGCTTTACTATGTTGCAATAGGATTTCTTTTGATGACTGTTTTGTTTACGTTGTTGTTTTTCTTTTTGCAAAACGTATATTTTGTTATCGGAAGCTCCTTGGGGTTGTTCGGATACATCACTTTTGCTCTTCTGTGCAAACCCAAAGACAGGCGATTTTCCGCAGGAAAAGTGATCGTGCCTTACGTGATAGCGCGCATTGTGATACTTGCGGTAGTCGTTATTGCCATTGTGACCACCATTGTCAGACTTCAATAAACGCTCCTGCAATCAAAATCTCGGGGAAATGTACGCCAAATGTCGGGCAAATTTGCGTGTGAGTCTTGCGTTTCGATTCAAAATGGTCTAAAATAAACGAAGAGGAAACAAGATGAAAAACGGAGCGACAAGAAAGGACGTGTTTGACTACGTTGCAAACCAATACGGCACCGAGCCGGAGTATCTGTGGGCAAGCAACCCCGACTATGCTGTGCTGAGGCGACAGGATACGGGTAAATGGTACGGGATAATAATGAACGTGCCCCGCAACAAATTGGGACTGCACGGCGACGGAATTGTAGACATTTTGGATATCAGCGACTCCTTTGCGAGGGAATTGCTTTTGCAACAAGAGGGTTTTGTGCCCTGCTACCACCTGAACAAAACGCATTGGATAGGCGTGCTCCTTGACGGCACGGTGGACAAAAATTTACTTTGCGAGTTGATAGACGAAAGCTACGGCTTTGTGGGCAAAACCAAACGCAATTAAGCAAAAAGGCATTGAAAACGCAAATTTCAATGCCTTTTTGATTGAGTTTCATCTATATTTTCAAATTATTTGCTAAATCGCATCGTTTTGACAGTCGGTCAAAATGCGTTTTTTCACATCGTAAAGTTGCAAGTTCAAGTTATTCCACGCTCAGCACATAGTAGTAAAGAGGTTGACCGCCGTAGTGAAGGATAAACTCGATATCGGGATATTTTTCCTGCAAACTTTCCACAAACGCTTCGGCTTTTTCCTCGGTGACGTCCTGACCGTAATAAAGCGTAACGACTTCCTTGTCCTCGTTGAGCATGCTGACGATAAGTTTTGTCGTAACCGCCTCCACGTTTTTGCCCGAAGTTACTATCGTGCCCTTGTCCAAACCAATGATGTCGCCCTTTTTGATGACAAATTTGTCTATCACGGTGTCGCGTACAGCGTATGTGACCTGACCTGCGTCCACGCAAGAAAAGGCGGTAGTCATATTTTCGAGATTTTCCGAAAGGCTCGCCTCTGGGTTGAAGTTGAGCACCGCGGCCAAACCTTGCGGTATATCCTTGGTTTGAAGCACGAATATGTTGCGCTTTTGCACCAAAGTTCTCGATTGCTCTGCGGACAATATGATATTTTTGTTGTTGGGCAAAATTATGATGTTTTCCGCATTTATCTTGCGCGCAGCGGAGGCAATATCCTCGGCAGACGGGTTCATTGTTTGCCCGCCCTCTATCACCTGATCTACCAACAGATCCTTGAATATGGCGGAGAAACCGTCGCCAGAGCACACGGCAAGCAAACCTATCGGCTTGCGCTCCGCCTCGTAGCGTGCGCGAAGCTGTCTGTTTTGCTCCATCATGTTTTCTATCTTTACCTTGTCCAGTTCGCCGAGCGTAAGCGCCTTTGTCAGCGCCTTACCGGGGGTGTTGGTATGTACATGCACCTTTATCAAATTGAGGTCGCCTATACAAATGACGGAGTTTCCTATTTCGCAAAGATATTCGCGAAGCTTGTCTATATCCGTTATCGTCGTGCGCTTTTTGATATTGGTGATAAAGAACTCCGTGCAGTAGCCGAAATCCAACTCTCCGAGAGATTCGTAGTCCACTATCAAATCGCTGTCATCGGGAAAAGCCGAGTCTATTGACTGGGGCTTGTCGCTTTCCGGTTCAGCGTATTCTTCCGCGCCCGTTATTTCCTGATCGAGATATCCCATGATAAGCCCTTTGAACAGGGTTATCAAGCCGAAACCTCCGCTATCCACTACGCCTGCGCGCTTCAAAACGTCCAACATATCGGGAGTTTTTGCAAGCGTCTCTTGTCCTTTTTCGAGAATGGCGTTCATCAACTTTTGTATGTCGGTGGTACGCTTGGCAGTGTCGATAGCTTCCTCTGCCATGGAGCGCACAACGGTAAGTATGGTGCCTTCCTTCGGTTTGGATACCGCGCGGTAGGCAAGTTCGGCGCCTTCGCGCAAGCCCTTTGCAAACGTCCTTGCGTCGCACTCGTCGTTTTGAGCAATTATGTTGGAAAAGCCTTTGAGTATTTGAGAAAGTATCACGCCGGAATTTCCGCGGGCACCGCGCAACGCGCCTTTGGACAGCTTTTCGGCAAGCTCTGCCATAGATGTGCTGTTGATCAAGCTGATTTCCTTTACTGCGGACATCATTGTGAGCGACATATTTGTGCCTGTGTCGCCGTCCGGAACGGGAAAGACGTTCAACGCGTCCACTTGTGCTTTGTTTACTTCCAACATTTTACCGCCGGCAATGAACATGCGTTTCATCACCGATGCCGTAATGTGAGTTTTTATTGTATGAGCAGCTGCCATATCGTATGATCCTCGCGAATTCAAAAAGTAAGTTGAGTGTTACAGCTTGACGCCGACAACGTGCACGTCGATAGAATCCACTATCATGCCCGTAAAGCGTTCCAAGCCGTACTTGACCGTGTTCTTGAGGCTGGACGAAACTGCGGAGACGGGAAGCCCGTATTTGATTTTTACATAAAGGTCCACGAAAATTCTGTCCCCTTTTGTGGAAACTCTCACTCCGCGACTTTTGCCGTTGCGTTTGAACAGGTCGCTGAAAGAATCGGAGAAACCAAAGGGCACTATTTCCACCACCCCGTAACACTCTGTTGCCAAGTGTCCGGCGAGGGACGCTATCACGTCGTCGGATACAGTGATAATTCCGTACGAATTTCTTGTGCGCAATGCCATTCGACATTCCTCCTAAACATAAGTAATAATATTTTACATCAAAATACATTATTTCACAAGTGTTTGACCGTTAATTTTGCTACAAATAGGGCGCAAAATACAAAAATAAATATTTTGTACGCATATATATGAAAAAAAACACGTCATTTGCTTGCCAAATCAAATCAAAAATGATATTATATTTAAGCGTGAATTTAACACAACTATTCGACCACGGAGGTGTAAATATGTCCAAGGTATGCGCTATATGCGGAAAAGGCAAGATGTCCGGTAACAAGGTTTCTCACTCCAACAGAAAAACCCCGAAAACCTACAACGCCAATTTGCAAAAGGTAAAGGTGGAAATCAACGGAAAAGAATCCACCGAATACGTTTGCACCCGTTGCATCAGAACAGCCAACAAAGAACATTAGATCTGTTTTTGACGAACCTCACCTTCGCGTGAGGTTTTTTGCTCTTATAAGCTTTGCGCTTTTACTGTTCTGAGTGAGATATCGGGGTATCGCAGTAAAAGATATGCAGAAACACACTTCAATATCCAAGCGGAATTTGAACGATCGCTCTACGCGTCAAACACGATAGCGAAAAGAGAAATTGCGCCACGATAGACATTTGACACAGAGCCTTGCAAAAGGAAGGAAAAATATGCTTCAATTTTTATCCGCGTCCATAGGACACACTTGGGCTTTGCCCTTTGAAAATCAATTTATTTTGTGGTTTCAAAGTATTGCAGGCAAGGGAAGCTTTTTGTACTACATAATGAACTTCATCTCCATGTTGGGAGAGGAAATGATTTTGGTCGCCACTGTCGGACTTGTGTACTGGGGCTTCGACAAAATACGGGGAGAACGTATCGGCTTTACCATGATAAGCGCAACTTTGTTCAATCCGTTGATAAAAAATATCGTGTGCCGAACGCGCCCCTTTGACAGCGACGTAGGCATACAAAATTTCCGAGACGTATCGGGCTATTCCTTCCCGTCGGGACACTCGTCGGGTTCGGCGTCCACCTACGTCGGCACGGCAGTTGCCTACAAGGACAAAAAATACAAGTGGCTCATTGCCATTGCCGTTGTTGTGCCCTTCCTCGTCGCCCTGTCGCGGACATATCTTGGCGCGCACTACCCTTCCGACGTTGTTTGCGGACTTGCGCTGGGCGTAGGCTTGGTGTTTTTGATAGATCTGCTGTACAAAGTCATCCCCAACAAATATTGGATGTACATCTGTCTGCTCGGAATAGGAATTGCAGGTTTCTTCTACTGCACCACAAGCGACTTCTTTACCGCCTACGGGCTTTTGGCAGGGTTTGTCTGCGGAATTTTGTTTGAAGAAAAGGTCACAAAGTTCGAAAACACAAAAGTCTGGTGGAGAATAATCTTGCGCGTGGCAGTAGGCGGAGGACTGTTTCTCGGACTTAACGAGGGAATAAAACTGATCGTCGGCGCCATATATCCGAGCTACGGCGATAACGTGTGGTTCGAACGCTTTTTCCGCGTGTTGCGCTACGCTGTCGTCACCTTTACGGTGATAGGCGTGTATCCGCTCCTCTTCGCTCAAACGGAGAAATTGTGGAGAAAATTGCACTGGATAAAAGCAACGGCAGAAGCCGATGAGAAGGACGACGGCGCAGAAGAACAAAATGCAAACGCAGAGAATTTGACAATATAAATGTTATGAAAGAAGTGTTGATGACGGACGATATGCCCGATGCCAAAAGAAAAACGACGATATTGCTTGTGCTCAACTTGATTGTGTTGCTTGCCTTGTGCGCGCTTATCGGTTCAAACGTGCTGACAAACTTTCTTTGGATCATTCCCATTTGCGCGGGAATACTGTTCGAAGCGGTATGGATGGAATTTTATCTGCACGTCGCCTTCTACCTCACCGTCACGGAGGAAAAAATACGCGTGCGTTTGCTTTTCAGGCGCAAGGTAATGTATTTGAAGGACATAGAAAGTTACGAATACACGCAAGAGGGTGACAACTTTACATTCCTATTGCAGGGCAATGACAAAACGCTGACATTTCAAACAAAGCGCAAAGACAAGCTGAAAGAAATATTGCTTGCAAAAACAAACGCCGTTGACGTTTCCGAACAAAACGACGTTTCAGCATTATCCACAAAGAACGCGTAAATCAGAGGACGCACTCGCAAACGGGACTGTCACGTTGAGCGCACAGCCAATTGCAACCGAATGACCGTAAAAAAAACCGACTTGAAATTGATTTTCAAGCCGTTTTTTTGATGCCTTTTTAGCATAAAGGTGTTTAACGAAAGTTCCTTTTGCTTTTGTTTATTGCTTGTTTAACGCTTTTTGCCCAAGAAAAAGCGCACTATGTTTCCCAAAAAAGACGGCAGTTTGAAACAATAAATTCTGCTTTTCATGTTATCCCCCTGTTTTGGTAACATTATATGCAACTGTGTGCAAAATGGTCACGATATTTTACATTATTTAGTTCCGCGCAAGTTTTTTATCACCGTGCTACGGTCGGGCGCGCCCATTATCGCACTGCCTGCCACTATCACGTCCACTCCTGCGTCTATCACGAGGGGAGCGGTTTGAGCGTTTATTCCGCCGTCCACTTCTACAAGTACATCGGGGAACAATTGTTTTGCACGGGAAATTTTGGTGGCGCTACTCTCAATGTAGCTTTGTCCTCCGAAGCCCGGTTCTACGGACATTATCAGCACCAGATCGAACAAACCGCGATACTGCTCCAACACTTCCACGGGGGTGTTGGGTTTGACGGATATGCCCGCCTTTTTACCGCAACTTCTTATCGCTTTGAGCGTTTCGGCAACATTGTCCGTTGCCTCGGCGTGTATGGTGATGATATTGGCTCCCGCTTCCGCAAATTGGCGAATGTACCTTTCGGGCTTGTCTACCATAAGATGTACGTCCAGCGGTAGCACCACGCAACGTCGAATACTCTTTATCACGGGCATGCCGAAAGTTATGTTGGGCACAAAGTTGCCGTCCATTACGTCGCAGTGGATCCAATCCGCACCGCATTTTTCCAACGATTTACATTCCTGTTCCAGACGGGCAAAATCGGCGGATAGTATTGACGGACTAATGAAAATTTTTCTCATGGTTTCCTCGTTTTTTTTGTTTGGCAAAAATGCCGTTAAATTTTACAGATCAGTACCTGTTTTTTTCCGATTCTTTTAGTTCGTTGTACTCCTCAACATAGCGCTTGTATCTATTTGCGGAAATTTTCCCCTTTTGCACGGCGGATATGACGGCGCAGTCCGGTTCTACAGTGTGCGTGCAGGAAGAAAATCGGCAATCGTGAGCGACCGTTACAAAGTCGTCCAAATAAAGCCGAAGCTCGTCCGAGCGGATGTCGTGAAGTTCGCACAGCGAAAAACCGCATGTATCCGCCAAAAAACCGCCCGCCACTTTGTGCAGTGAACTGTATCGCGTGGTGTGCACGCCTCTGCCCGATTTTTGAGAAATACCGCCCGTTGCGCCCACCGTTTCCTCCGACATCGCGTTGAGAATGGAGGTCTTGCCAACGGCGGATTGTCCCGCAAAACAGCCCAATTTGCCATTGTCGATGTAGGTTGCAAGTTTTTTGACGCTGTCGTTCATGGCGGAGACGCTCACTATATCGGCGAGATCGCGGTAGTTATCCTCCACTTCGTCGAGAAGTTGAGAAGCAATATCCGATTTGTTTACCACTATGACGGGTTCGATCTGCTCCTGAAAGCAGTTGATAAGCACCTTGTCGCAAAGATAAAAGTCCGCCTGAGGCTCGCATGCAAGCACCACAAAACAGACGTCTACATTGGCGATTTCGGGACGAGCCAACTTGTTTTTTCTCGGCAAGACTTCGACGACTACTCCTTTGCCGTGCTTCAACTCTTCAAAACGAACTTTATCTCCTACAACGACGTCGAGGTCGAAGTAGCGAATTTTCTTGGGGGCAAAGCACACATATTTGCCCGTTTCGTTGCCGACGGTGAACACACCGCCCACCGATTTGATCACGGTTCCCGTCTTAATTGCCATACTTCAAATAGCGTCTGCGAAGTTGTCCGCATGCGCCCTCTATGTCCTGCCCCAAGGTGCGACGGCGCGTGGCAGACACACCCAACTTGTCCAAATATTGCAAAAATTGTTTCAAGTTCTTTTCGCTCGTGCCTTTTAGCCCCGTTTCTTTTACCGGGTTCAATGCAATGACGTTGACGTGAACGGACATGCCTCTGATAAGCGACGCCAATTTGAGCGCGTGAGAATAGCTGTCGTTTTGTCCGTCGATAAGCGTGTACTCCACGATTATGCGCCGTCCCGTCTTTTCAAAAAAGTATTTGCACGCTTCCACCGCCTCTTCTACGGAATAGGCGTTTGTAACTGGCATTATCGCCTTGCGCTCTTCGTTGTCGGCGTTGTGCAAACTCAACGTCAAATTGACGGCAAACTGCATATCGGCAAGTCGTTTGATGTTGGGAACTATACCGCAGGTGGAAAGGGAAATGTTGCGTAGCGAAATATTTACCCCATCAGGATCGGACACAAGTTTCAAAAATTTTGTGACGTTGTCAAAGTTGTCCAACGGTTCTCCGCTACCCATGAGCACCACATTGGTGACAAAACGTTGTTTGCCCTCGCCCAAAGCGTTTACGGCAAGCACCTGACCGAGAATTTCCCCCGCGCTGAGGTTGCGCACCAATCCGTCCAGCGTGCTGGCGCAAAATTTGCAACCCATTCGGCACCCCACCTGACTGGAAACGCACAGCGTGTTGCCGTACTTGTAGTTCATCAACACGCCCTCTACTACGTTGCCGTCGTACAGTTCAAACAAAAATTTTTGCGTTCCGTCCAATCGGGATACGAGCGTTTGCACTATTTTTGCCGAGACGGCAATGCAGTCCTCGGCAAGCCGTTGGCGGAGAGCTTTGGATATGTTTGTCATGCCGTCAAAGTCCACCGATTTGGTCAGCCATTGATAAATTTGTTTGGCGACATAGGGCTTTACTTGATAGCCCGTCGTCAAAAAATCCGTCAATTCGGTGAGTGACATTTCTTGAAGTAATACCATTT
>CANQJK010000014.1 GCA_947624235.1 uncultured Clostridia bacterium
GTTGAGTATGCGCCCGTTTTGCATTGTCAGCACGCACATTATTATGCCGTCCTCCGACAGCATGAGGCGGTCTTTCAGCACCATGTTGCCCACGTCGCCCACGCCCAAGCCGTCCACCATTACGTTTCCGCAATAGACGTGTTCTGCCACGCGGAAGGTGTTTGCGTCCACTTCCACCACGTCGCCAATTTCGGGGATGATGATGTTGGACTTTTTGTGTTTGAGGTTCTCCACAAGCATGGCGTGCTGTTTGAGGTGGCGAAACTCTCCGTGCACGGGGATGAAGTACTTGGGCTTTGCCAATGTGTAGATGAGTTTCAACTCCTCCTGACAGGCGTGTCCCGAAACGTGTACGGCGGAAAGCGCCGAATACACCACGTTTGCGCCCAGACGATACAACTTGTTGATGACGGAATAGACGTCACGCTCGTTGCCGGGGATGGGATTGGCGGATATGACTATCGTGTCGTTGGGACCTATCTGCACCTTGTTGAACTCTCCGCTTGCCATGCGTGTGAGCGCAGACATGGGTTCGCCCTGACTGCCCGTGGACAAAATTACCAATTTGCCGTCGTCTAACGAATTTATTTTGTCAATATCCACAAACATGTCGTCGCTGACGTTGAGTATCCCAACGCGTTTTGCCGTTTCGATGTAGGTGTTCATAGACTTGCCCGTAAGCGCAATCTTGCGCCGATAGGTTTTTGCAAGTTCTATTATCATGCCCAACCTGTCTACGTTGGAGGCAAATGTGGCAATTATTATGCGCCTGCCCTTCGCCTCGGAAAACACGTTGTTTATCGTCTCCTGCACGACCGATTCGCTCATTGTGTAACCGGGTTTTTCCACGTTGGTAGATTCGCTCATCAGTAGCAACACGCCCTGTTTGCCGATTTCCGCAATGCGGTTGAGGTTCATTATCTCATTGCCCAGCGGAGTGTAGTCTATTTTGAAGTCCCCCGTGTGCAACACCGTCCCCACGGGAGTGCGCAAACATATGGCTACACTGCCCGCAACGGAGTGGGACACATGAATAAATTCCGCCGTGAAGGCGCCCAAAGACACCACGCTCCTGTCGGATACGGGCACAAAATTGACCAGATCCGTCACCTTGTGCTCGGCAAGTTTGTTTTCTGCAAGCGCAAGAGTAAGCCGTGTTCCGTACACGTCCACGCGCCTGCCCAGCTTTTCCACAACAAAGGGGAGCGCGCCGATGTGATCTTCGTGCCCGTGCGTGAGCAAAATGCCCCTTATGTTGTCCTTTTTGTCTTCGAGATAGCTCGTTTCCGGTATCACGACGTCCACGCCCGGCATGTCCGAACCGGGGAAGCTCATGCCCACATCCACGATGATGATGTCGTTGCCGTATTCGAAAACCGTCATGTTTTTGCCTATCTCGCCCACACCGCCGAGAAATACCACCCTCAATTTGTGGCGCGGTTTGCGTAGCGTTTGCATAGAGGGCTGTGCACGGCGAGGCGACAATGTGCCGTTTGGTTGCGACGGGATCCTCGGCGCGTTGCCGACGGGTTTTGTCGATTTTTGTCCTTTTGCTTGGGTTTTTGACGTGTTGCTCGCGCTTTTTGTAAATTTTTGTCCTTTTGTTTGAGTTTTCATATTATTTGAGGAATTTACCTCGCCTTTTGTCGATTTTTGTTCCCTTTTTGGGGCTTTTGATGTTTTTGATACATTGCCCGCGGGTTTTGTAGAATTTTGTTCCATTTTGGGTGTTTTTGACGTATTGCTCGCGCTTTTTGTAGAATTTTGTCCTTTTGATTGTTTTTTCATATTATTTGAGGTATTTACCGCGCTTTTTGTAGAATTTTGTCCTTTTGATTGTTTTTTCATATTGTTTGAGGAATTGACCTCGCTTTTTGTAGAATTTTGTCCTTTTTGCGCGGTTTGCGCAGGGGCGGTGCCCGTCGGAGCCGAGCTCCGAGATTTTTTCAAAGCGTCCGAGTTGCCTGCGGAAGCGCTCGGGTATTCCGCGCAAAAAGGCTTCGCGCGTCGCAACTCGCCTTTTGACATCACCGCTCACACGAACAGTGTGGGCGGTACCGCTGTCAGGCGGTTGCTCCTTTCCCCACCAAGTCTTTTGGACTTGTTGGGGGCCCCGTAATTGCCCTCGTTGCAGATTATTTTAAAGGGGACACACTCGCTCCCACTATTACAAGGTCGGGACATTGTTTTGACTTACTGGTTTCGCGACAGTCCCTCGTTGCAGATTGTTTTGATTGGGGACATGCTCGCTCTGTCTATCACAAGGTCGGGACATTGTTTTTGACTAACCGATTTCGGGACAGTCCCTCGTTGCAGATTATTTTGCGCGAAACACCCTCGCTCTGTCTATCACAAGGTCGGGACATTGTTTTGACTTACTGATTTCAGGACAGTCCCTCGTTGCAGATTGTTTTGATTGGGGACATGCTCGCTCTGTCTATCACAAGGTCGGGACATTGTTTTGACTTACTGGTTTCGCGACAGTCCCTCGTTGCAGATTATGGTGTCGCTCGGGTATTCCGCGCAAAAAGGCTTCGCGCGTCGCAACTCGCCTTTTGACATCACCGCTCACACGAACAGTGTGGGCGGTACCGCTGTCAGGCGGTTGCTCCTTTCCCCACCAAGTCTTTTGGACTTGTTGGGGGCCCCGTAATTGCACTCGTTGCAGATTATTTTGCGCGAAACACCCTCGCTCTTTGTATTACAAGGTCCCCGACCGCCCGCCCCTATTCGCGGGGATGTGATTGTGAGTGCCATAAATGATGTCGTTCGGACGCGAAACACCCTCGCTCTTTGTATTGCAAGTCGTTGCGTTGATTTTGACTTATCAATTTCGAGGCTGTGTTCTGTCCGTCACATATCCCTTGCAAAGTGGTTTTGCCTTGGGGATAACGAGGGGCGAAAGTGCGCGTGGTCGTTAGTTATTTTTTACTTCGTCGGGTTGTTCCATACTCCGACGGCTTTTGCGTTGCAAAAAGCGACAGGGTATCCCCCTAGTCGCCCATCAGTAAACTATGATCTTTTGTGCCCTATCACTTTGAGCGAGCTTGGCGCGCCCTTCTTTTGTTATACCGTTCCGTGCCCTCTATCTCCACACGCTTGTAGAAAAACGGCTTGTTGTCCGCGCGGAAATATTCCACCATGTTGACGCATTTGAGGTAGAAAAACAGCACAAAGTTGGGGACGGACGTCAACGCCACTTTTAGCAGGGTGTTGTTCACAAACATGATGGAGCAAAGGCTGATGGCAAGCATGATGAGGGTGACAACAAGCGTTTTCCAAAACACATGCCAAAAGTGCGTCATCACGCGGGACATGCCAGACTTGAACGCCTGCCTTGCCGTCAACTCCGTTTGACACACCACGCTGGGCAAGCAGAAGGCAAAAAGCGTCAACCTTGCAACGTAGAACATCACCGCAATTGCCAACACGGGAATTATCGTCCACCAATTGAATGCCAACAAAAACATCAAATAGAACCCCGCGCAACCGCTGACGATAAGTATATCCAACGGCAGGGCGATGAGCGTTTGCAACAGCACGAACGTCCAGCTTCGGCGTTGCTCCTTGATGAAAAACCAAGTGAAGGGGCGCTCGGCGTTGCTGGTCATAAACTCTTCCAGTTGACAGCCCACCGTCACGTCCGTTACGGACACCAACAGCCTGTACACCACAAACATAAAGCACACCAAAACGTAGGACACGGTAACGTCCCCCCAAGGGAAGCGCACGGAGGCAATGGCGCTGTGCAAATTGGCTATCAAGTCGCCCAGTTGCGAAGAAAACTGCTCGCTGTCGAAGGTGCCGTTTACCACGGAATTGACGGCGTCGGAAACAAAGTTTTGCACATGATTGTTGCGCACAATGTCAACGATGTCCTCAATGGCATGTCCGAAGATCAACACGCCGAGGGCTATCACCAGCGCAAAAAGCAACGCTTGGTACAATATCGATTTGATTAGCACCTTCCAGTTGTGGTAGGCGAGCCGAAGTGATTTGATCATGTTTTACAACTCTCAACCGAACATTATTTTGCTTATGTCGCGACGTTCTCCGCCCGCCTCGTCGTAGTAGGCTTTGAAAGCGAGGCAGGGAACATACGTCACGGCAAACAGAAACGCCACAAAGTACACCAAAATATCCAAGTTGTACGGGGCAAGCAGATATGCCAATGCCAACACGCCCAATCTACACAGCGGATACAACAGGCTGAGCATACACATCAACGACTTTTTGCGGTACATGGCGCGCGCAGAGTAGGACATTGCCCTGTTGAAGCGGTAGTTTTCGCTGTATTTGAGGGGGAAGGATATGATGAGCAATGCAAACAGATAGGTCAAAAACGCCCTCACGGCAAAGGTGAGCGCAAAGGTTATCACCGCGATTGCCACCGCGTTGCCCACAAACCGAATGAGGAAGGAAACGCCTATCACCGCCAGAACGCACAACTCCGATACCGATATCCAACACAGAATGTACACGAGCATGAGAGGGAATATCCCAAATGCGCGCCTGATGGGCAGGACGGGCATAAGTCCCATGCGCATGTGCCTGTCTATCTTGACAACGGCAATGCTCATAGCCAAAGCAAACACCGCCAACGCGCACAACATCACCCACCAATACCTGCCGAAACGAAGCACCGAAAGGACATAGAGCAACTGCTGTGAACAATTGTCCATTGTTAAACTGTTGTTGACCACCGCGCCGAACAGCTCCACCTCTGCCGAGGGCTTGTACAGCCAACATGCCAGCGCCAACAACACCGCAACGGGTAGGGTGACGTACACCAACTTGAAGAAGTTGCGGAACATATAGGAGACGGAAGATTTGCTTTGATATCTCATTGCACTTATTATACAATAAACAATTTATTTTATCAACTGTTTTGAACAGGTTGCACACCGCTTGCGTTTTGAAGTTTGCGTTGCGACCTTTGCATGCGCGAGGTTGGCGTCGCTATTCGCGATGATGTGTCGCACCGTTTGCGATGTCGTTGTGCACTGTTTGCGACGATGTTTCGATATGAGATTTTGTCCTAAACGCATGACGTCCTGCCGTTTGACAAGATTTTTGTTGAAATGCAATGTCGTTGCGCACTGTTGCGACGTTGTTTCGATACGAGACTTTTTCGTAAAAAAGGGTGAAGTTCGCACACTGAGTACAAACTTCACCCGAAAAATTTAGTTTCCAAGTGTCCCGTAGAGAACACGAACATTCCTCACGAAAGCGCTAATACATATCCACCGAGAACAAAACACATTTCCGAAACCGGTAGTCATAAAAATGTTCCTACAAGTGGCGACCTGCGCGTCACTTGTAGCCCTCCCCGGGGATGCCGGGGGTATGGGAGACACCGGCGAAGTTCTAAACAATGAACAACCGGGCAGGTTGTTCCGCAGTAGTCCGACCAAGTCGGCGCGCTCTTCGCGCGCCCCGTAGGGGTAAGGTTGCGTAGTCAACCCAACCGACTTGCGTTTGGTCGGATAATTTACGGTACAAGTGTCGTGTTTACCCAATCCACAAAGCCCGAGTAGTACGCGCCCAAATTGTTGCGCACAAAGGAGTCTATCGACAGCACAAAATTGCCCTCGTCCCGCGTGTAGGAAGAAAACGTGTCGATAAACAGGTTGTATTTTTCCCGCTCTATCATGTCGCGGAAGCCCGTTTCTCCCAACTGCTGATACAGTTTTTGGTTCTGCTCGGCGCGTTCCTCAGCGTAACGCCAGGCGCTTTCGTATGCCCTTTCGCGAGAATATTGGTAGCGCTGTTCCTTCTCTTCCAGACTGTTGTTGTACTTGATGATGCTTATTCGCCGTGATTCCTCGCTGTCTGCAAGCTTTTGGTAGGCTTTGGCAAGACGGGCAAGGCGGTCCTCTTCCAGTGCGTCGCAACTTTGCTGGTACAGTTGCTCCTCGTCCTCTTCTGCGCGGGTGATGAGTTCCCTTTCTGCCTGCGCGTCGGTGTTGGCTCGGCGAACGTTTTCCTGATATTTTGTTGCGCAGTCGTCCAATGCGGACGTCGCCGTGGAACTGAACGACAAGCCGTGATTTACCAACTTGCGATGTATCGTCGCCTGCTCTACGCCGTAGTCGTCGGCAAGGTTTCGGCAGGTGACTTCCAACTGCGCGCTCAACTTGTCCCGTTGAAGGGCAAAACTTTTGAGCTTTGTAGCGTGGCTTTTGTCCAGTGCGCTCTGCTTGGTGATGGTGGCGGAGGCGATCTCCTGTTCGGCAAGGGCGGTAAGTTCCTCTTCCGACTTGGGAACGTAGTCCAACTTTTCCAAATTGAGGCTGGGCGGAAGGTTGAGTTGCGGTTCCACCACGTCCGTGCTGTACTTGATGTCCACTTCGCGACAGCGGTTTTTGAGTTCCTCGTATTCGCTACGCAACTGCTCCATTCGTTGGGAAGAAATGCTGGGCATAAACTACTCCTCCCCGTAAACGCGCGCGGACAACCTGACGCTGTCTATATCCATGTCTTCCGACTGCAACTCCAACGCAAATTGCTTGCCGTAGGCGGATAGTCGCAGGCTTTGCAAGCCGTTTTTTCCGCTGAGGGTGTACAGCCGTTTGACGCCGTCCGCTTCCACAAACACGTCGGCGTTTTGCCTTGTGCGGATGTACAGGCGGTCGAGATACTTTGTGCGCCCGATGCCAAAATGGATGTTTTCAAAGCGCACGCAGGCGTTTCCGCCCTCTTCCAAAACGTACAGCTTGCCCTGACGTGTGCCGTAGACGGTGTTGCCGTCCGAGCAAAGATAGTCGAATCCCTCGGCGAACACGCCCTTTATCCTGCCCTCTTTGACGTCCAACAGCAGGGTGATGTCGTTTTGCGCACCGCCCTTGCGACGGCAGGACACAAGGTAGCAATTGCCCTGTCGGCAAGCCGTGGCTGTGGAAAAGTCGGCAAATTCCGTAAGGTTTGCGAAAATTCTTTCCGCTTTGGCGGAGCCTGTCATCTTGCGCAGACCGCTGTCGGTGGCGAACACCGCGCAGTCCCCCATGTAGACGGCGGAACTCGGGCTTACGTTGCCCATTCCCCTTGCAAAGGGGTAAAATTGCGACTCGATGTCCTCTCCATCGGGGCAATACACATAGCATGTGTCCCCCAAAAGGTACAACTGTTTGCCCGCAGAAAGCACAGCGGAGCACTTGTCGTGCGCAAAGATCTTTTGTCCGCTCAGCCACTTGCTGGGTTGGGCGGGATCGCTTGCCACCAATTCCCTTTCGTCCACTCCCACCAGTCTGTCACCGCATACGGCGACGGAATTGTACCCGTAGGGGTTGATGAGCGTAGCCGTTTCGCCCAGCGTGTAGGTGCCTATCTTGACGCCGGAAAACACCACGCCGTTGTTGAAAACCGTGCAGGAGCCGTCCTGTCCGCCCTTGGTGACAAGGCGCGTGGCTTCCCCCTCAAAAAGGGTGTACACGCCGTCCTCGGCAAGGACGTACAACTTGTTTTGCCAAAAGAGCAAGGGCTTTACGGCTTTGGGAGCAAATTGCGCCTCGACAAACTGCCCTGCCGAGCGGTAACTTTTGTTTACTCTCACGCCGTCGCACACTTCTGCCTTGTCCTCCAACGTAACGTCAAAGGTCTCGACGCATCGCGTTTTGGCGATATGGGGTAGGTTTTTGGGCAATATCACCCTCATCACCACCACCCCCTGACAGGCAGGCGCAAGGCATACTGCGTACTGCAACACACTGCCAACGCGTCGCGAAAACGGTCGTCCCATTGGCGGGCAAGATCCCAATCGCCCGTTACGGCGTAGTACTCGCGTAGCACTCCGTACACAAACACCCTGTCCGTTATGCGTTGGGAAGGAAGCACCACTTCGCTGTCCCAACTTACCTCGTCGGGCAGGCGCGCGTAGCACATGTTGAACAGACCGTCCCTTTCCACCCACAGCTTGTTGTCGCCGTAGCGAAAATGCACGTCCTGTCCTTCGCCGTCCACAAGGGATAGCACGCGACACATTTTGTAGGCGGAGGTGTCGCAAAAACCATCCTTAACTTCCACCACCGTCTTGCGGAGCGCCTGCGCATAACTGCGGTACAGCTCCTCCAACACCGTGTTGCAACACTCCACCAGTTTGCGCGCACGGCTGTCGTCGGGTGTGTTGACAAGCACAAAATAGGTGGAGGGAAAGTCCAGATCCGCCAACTCTCCGCATATTTTTACAATTTCTTTAACTTTCATTTTTTCTCCTCATTTCACTTGTGACACTGCCTGCGCGTTCCGCAATGTCGCACGCAAGACGTCTGTCCAAACGGGCGTTGTGCTCTTCCACTTCGCGCAACAGTCTGTCGGCATTTTGCACCGCCGTGTATCGCGCGTAGTCCACCGCTCTTGCGTCCAGCTCGTCAAAGGGGAGCGCAAATTGCATGCTCCCCCGCGACGCACTGTGCACCTCGTAACGGCGAAGCCTGCCGTTGTAGTACAGCCGATAGTCGTCGTTGACGGCACGGAGTCTCCAAGCAATGTCAAATAGGTCCTCCGTTATCAATATCATTTTGTCTCCTTTGCGCAAAAGCAAGGCTCCTTAACTTTTTACGCGTCTACGCATAGCCCTTTTGCGCGTTTTGAGGTTGCAAACTGCCCTTACGCTTCCGTAATTCCGCTTATCATTGCCTGACCGATGGGTCTGTCGCAAATGAGGTCGGCGTACTTGACCAGCGTCGCCGTGTAGACGGGCTTGTTGGGCACCTGTTTGATGATGCGTCCGTCGTCCCCTTCCAGCCAGCGCCAGTCGCAAAGTTGATGCAGGTGGAAATCCGACGTGTTCAATATGTACATCGTTCCCTTGGGTGCAAAGCGATCGGACACAACGGGTATGCCGTTGTAGGATATGGCTTTGTAACCGCCCTGCAAGTTCATCACGTCTATGTTGGTGCGGTTGGTGATGAGGTAGTCCTGATAGGCGCGTTTCACTCCGCCCGAGCACACGATGAAGTCTGCCTGCGAGCCTGCCGTTTCGTCGATGGCATCGATGGCCTTTTGAATGGTGACGTCGTTCAAGGTTTCCGCCGTCTTTTTGTAGGGCGTCAACCACTTGTTGGAAGCGCGTTTAAGCCCGTAGAGCGTTTCGGAAGAGCCGAATATTGCGGAAAGTCCCGTAATTTCCTTGTTGTAACTGCCCTGAACGGTGAGGAAGTCGTCCGCCGTGACGGTGCCCGTCAAAGTCGCGCCCGAAAGGGTTATCTTGTTGGCGTCGCGGTCCACGTCCGTTATGCGACGGGCAGATATCACCGCCGTTTTGCCTGTGTTGCCTATGACGTCCACCAACATGCCTTCCATGACGTTAGTGACGGCGTCCACCGTCAGTTCGTTACCGCTGACTGCCGTTACCGTGCACAGTTTTCCGCTACCGTCGCCGAAAAGCATGCGCCCGAAGTTGAACTTGGACGCGCGGATAAGCCCTTCCATTTCCGCTTGAAGCAGATTGACGAATGCGCCCGAACTGTCTGCGCTGGCGCGAATTGCCTTGTCGGAAATTTCCACCGTGCCGTAGAGGTTTTTAAGCGTTAGCACAAATTGCGCGTAGTTGTTGCCTGCCGAGAGGGGCAATTCCCCGTCCTCGGTGCCTGCGCCGATACCGCCGTTTATGCCAAAGGGCGCAAGTTTGCGAATTTCCTTTCCCCACACGTCGCTGGACGTCTGTTCGATACGGGCGAGAAGGGGGTTTACTGCCGTGTTGAGCTGTTCTGCCACCACGCCGAGATAAAGTGTTTTTAGTGCGTTGTCTGCACTTGTAAGCGTTACCATGTTTGTTTCTCCTTATTTGAAATATTTTTTTGCCAATTCCGACGCTTCCTTGAGTGTCTTGGGGCGATTTGGCGGTGCCACAGACACATTTCCACCGCCCGTCATGACGGTGGGAGGCGCACTCGGGGCAGACGTTGCGTTGTCGTCGGCTTGCGCAACATCGGGGACTGTCGCCCCATCCTCCGTCGAGGCGCGCGTCTCTGTGGGCGGTGACGAAGGCTGTCCTTCGCTTGTACCGCTTGTCTCAATTGCTATCGCGCTCGTTTGTTCATTTTGAACGTCCGCTACTGCTTCCGTTTGCTCCGTTCCCTTTGAGGCGAGGGCGATAGATCTTTCCAAGGCGGAGAGTTGTTGACACTTTTGCGTAAAACTTTTTTCCAGTTCCGTGTAGCCTTTGAGCAACTCTTCCGCAGAATTGAATTTTCCGTAATCCATTTTTTTACTCCTTTTGTCGTTATTTGCAGGACGTAGTCGCGTTTAAGCGTTTTCGTCCGTCGCTTTCAACGCACCGCTTTGCAAAAATTGCTTGTGCTTTTCGATGTGGGCAAGGATCTTGTCCCGCACCGTTTTGTCCAAGCGGTCGATATCGCGGGATATGATGTAGCGCGTGTGTTCCTCTATGTGCAAGGCGTGATCGTCCACGGGCAGGACCTCGGCGCAGTCGATATCGGTGTTTTCCCGCTCGGCGCGCGCGATGTGCAGTTGAGTGATGTCCTGCGACGCTTCCCAGTTGCCGAAGCCCATCATCTGCAACACCTTTGCCTTGGAACTTGCCGACAATTTGCCGTCGCCGTCGGACAGTATTCCCGCTTTGAGCAGGTAGAGAAGCATGGTCCTGCGCGTTGCGGGGCTGTCGCTCAACTCGTTTTCCGTTTCGAAAACGATGTCGTCGGAACCTATGTCCGAACCGGTAAAGTAGAACACTTCTGCGCTGTTTTGCCCGTCGGAATACCTGATCAACTTGTCCGCCTTGACAAATTGCTTGTACATTCTGAGCAGGTACTGCGCTATGCGCTTGATGCAGTACTTGACGCTGTCGGCGGATATCGCCAGACGTATGTCGTCCTGCTCGGCGATGAGTTGAAGGGCAAGACCGCTTGTCACCTGCGTGGGAGTGGCGCTGTTTCGGGCAAATTCGGACACGCCCGACACGGTGATGAACTCTTTGAGCAGTTGCTCCTCTTCCGCCGTGAAGTCGTCGGGCACCTTTCCGCTGTCCATGAGGGCAGGTTTTTGCGCTCCCTGACGGTACACCAATATCTTGCCGGGGGACAATCCCTCCTCTTCCAGATTGTCCGTGTCCACCGAGCCGTCCTCCACCGTCAACACGCCCATTGCAAGGCGGTTGAGAAATTCGTGCTTACGGTTTTTGACGGCGTTGTAGGCGCGCTGAATGGGAATGACGCGCTCCACCATACTCGTCCCCCAAAAACAGCCTGCCTGTTCGAGGGATATCTGGCGCACAAAGGGGTAGGAGTAACTGTCGTCGTCCCCCAGTCGGTAGGGAAGTTCGCCCGCATACAGTAGCGTGTTGCCTGCGACGATTTCCAACTTGCCGTGGGGATATTGCTTGGTGGGCTTGGTGTAGCGCTCTATCACCAACACTTGGTCGGGCTTGGTCTCCTTGGTGACGCAGGGCACGGCAGAATTGTACCCCAGTCCGCCCACGCCTTCCACGCCGTCCAGCGCAAACACTTTGACCGTTTCGCCCGCAATTTCCGCACCCCATATGTCCAAAACCTGCTGTGAGGAATACACTTTGGCATGGATGACGGACGCACATTCGTCAAGGGACGGCGTGACGTTACTATCGGGGTAGATCTCAAAGGGAGAGCACACGGACAGGCGCGCCTCGCCTGCTTCGGCATCCCAACTCAACTTGTAAAACGCCGTTCCGCACACTTCGCTCCACACCGTTGCGCGTCCCACCGCCTCTTCCAGACGCACCCTTTCGCGAGCGCCTGCCAGTATCTTTGTGGACAGCTTTGCCGAGTTGATATCCGCCTCGCTGTTGCTGAACGGGCGGGCAATGGGCTTGGGGCGCACATGGTCCAAACGGGATATGCGCGTCTCCACAATGGTGGCAACGTGGTTGAACACCTGCTTTTCCTGCCAAAAGTAGTACTTGTCCTCCTGCTCCACCTCTCCGCGCGGAGTGATGACGCAATATTGATTGCCCATGACAAAGTTCATGTTGAGCATCCAACTCAACTCGTAGGGACGGCGCATTTTCTGTCGCGCTTCAAAATCCTTTTTGACGTCGCGCACAATGTCCTCTGCGCTTTTGCCAAACAGACAAGTTTTGTTTAACGTAGGGGGCGTTGTTGCGTTTTGCCCGTCATTGTCTATGTAGTGCGTTTGTTTACTCACGGTTTGCCTCCTCTACGCGCTTGTCCATTTGACGCTTTATCGCGTTTTTGGGGCTTTTGGGCACAGTCATTGCCCTGCCGTCCGCCGACAGCCTTGCAAGGCACTGCGCGCACAAAAAGCACTTGTTTTGCCGTCCCTTTGTATCAAAGCAGAACTGCGCGTCGTTTTTGCAGTCCCTCACGTCGCATTTGGTCTTGGTAGTAATTGCATTTATCATTGTTTTTTCTCTCCTTTTACAAGTTTTTCAGTTGTCCCCGTCCGTGACGGGAGAATTGTCCACGTCTTGAAGCAAACGTATCAGGCGCAGTTTTTCCACTTGAAGTTGTTCGTCCGTCATTTCCGTCACGTCCGTTTGCTCGTTTAGTTTGAGTAGCGCCGTTATGGCAGAGACGTCGGGCAAAACGTGCTTGGTGACCGTCTTGCTCTTGACTAATTTGCGCTCGCCGTCCACTACGACGTATTCGTCCGTCTTTTCGCGATAGGTAAAGCCCTTGGCTTTTTTGTAAAGCACCTTTACAAGCAGTTCTTTTGCAGTCATAGTTTGTCTCCTCGCGCTTTGCGTATCAGTCGTTCCTTGTCCAGCTGTATCAATGTTTTGGCAGGTTTTGGCGCGGTGCGTTCGTCTAAATTGCACACATAGTAGCGCAACTCGTCCATGGCGTGATCGTCCTTTTTGACGGGCGCGTCTCCATTGCCCCAAAAGTAGCCCTTTATTTCCCTTATCATGTTGACGCAGGAACGGAAAATGTACAGTTTGGGCGGACCGTTGAGGGGTTTGAGCAACGCCTTTACCCTGTTGATGCCTGCGTACAGTCCCTTGTTGACGCGCGTGTTGACGGATATGCCCTGCTCGGCAAACAGTTCCGCCGTGCTCCTGACGCCGTTTAGCGTGCGCTGATCCGCCGCGCTGTCCATAAGCACCGACAGCCTGTTGAAGCGATCCTTCTTCCAGTTGAGGCGCTCGGAAATTTCCTTTATCTTCTCCGCGTGGTAGGCAATATCCCTTTTTGCCTCGTAGTGTTCGGCAATGACATACACGTTGCCGTCAAAGTCCCTTGCGTACCAGTGACAGGACAGCGGATTGTTCAACCCCGGATCCACCGATATGGCGTCCTGCCACTCCTCGGGGATGTCCCTCGGCTCTATCACGTTTGCCTCGCTGAACTCTGCGTACACCAATCCGCCGTTTTGGGTGAAACGTCCGTAACGACGGCTTTCGAGGGCGGTTTCGGACATGCTTTCCGTCATCAGTTCCAACTCCTCCTTGCTCAAAAAGGGGTTGTCGTTCCACTCCATAAACTCGTACCACACCTCTTTGGAACGGTGCTTGTTGAGGTATATTTCGTCGTACACCCAACTTAAACCTTTGAGGGGCGTCATGGTGCCGAATATGTGCCCTTTGCGGTCCAATATCCTCATGCGACACTCCTCGTACACGTCCTGTGGCGGTTCTTCGTCGAACCACACAAAGTCGAGGCTGGTGCCCTGAAATTTTTCTCGTCCCGCTTCGCAACTTTTGAAGGCTATTTTGGATATTCCGCCGAACACGTTTCGTATGGCTATGCAGTCGATGACGCCGTATTCGGGACTGCTTTTGGATCCGCTCACCATCACGATGTCCGCTATCCAACTTTTGTCCAGATAGTACAATATCTTTTGTTGCGCCACATCCCTTTGCACCTGTTGCGACAGGGATACCACCCAACAGCAAACGTCCTTTTTGTTGGGACGAAAGGGATGTATCCCCCGCGCCAGCCACACCGTTTCCACCGCGCCGCACTCGGTTTTTCCGCTTCGGTTGCCCCCGAAAACCCACCTGTTGCGTTTGAGACAACGATGAAACGCCATTTGCTTGGCGTGCACTTTGCCCTTGTTGTAGCGCGCAAGCGGACTTTGCTCCCTGCGACGTTGTTCTCGTTCGATATCTTGTATGCGCGTGATAATTTCGTTCATTTCCACTCCTTGTGCGGGCGACACCGCGATGGGTATTGCTCGCACGTTGATTTGCCCTTACCGCTCGAACGTTCTGCGTTTCGACGTTTTGCGACGGATTTTGATGTTTTGCGACGTTACTCGACGTTGCTCGACGATTTGCGATGTTTTTTGACGTTACTCGACGTTGTGCGAAGATGTTCGACATTGCTCGACATTGTGCGAAGATTTCAGACGTTTTGCGACGTTTTTCGCAGATGTTCGACTATGTTCGAAGTTGTTCAACATTGTTTGAAGATTTTCGGCACTATTTGAAGTTGTTCAACATTTTGCGACGTTGTTCGAAGATGTTCGACTATGTTCGAAGTTGTTCAACATTGTTTGAAGATTTTCGACACTATCGGAAGATGTTCAACATTCTGCGACGTTGTTCGACGTTATCCGACGTTGTTTGATGTTGTTCGACGTTGTTTGTCAAAATGCGATTTTTGTCGACCGCAAGCGACATTTTGCAACGTCAATCGACGCTAACCGACGGTTATCGACGGCTGTCGGCGTTATTCGATATAAATCAACGCAAATCGACGGCTGTCGACCGTTTCCGAATTTTATCAACATTATTCGACGACTATCGAACTATATCGACCGTTTCCGAACTATATCGACGTTATTCAACGTTATGCGACATCAACAGACCGCTCTCGACGTTTTTCGAACTCTATCGACATTTTTCAAACTATATCGACGGATATCGGCGTTATTCAGTGTTTTTTGACGTTATTCGACGGAAATTTGCTCGTCGCATAAGCCTCGTTGTGCCCGTTGTCGATGTTCTTTGCGCATAGCGTAGCCGAATGTCAATTCCTGCCCCATATCGTCACAACTCGGCAAAAACCTCACCGTCAAAGAGGTTATACTTTGCCTTGTATCGCGAGGGAGGAAACCATGCTCAAAAAGATCTTGATCGCCGTTAGTCTGTTGCTGTCCGTTTGGCTGTTCGCCTGTCCGTTCGTCGCCCGTGCGCAATCGTCCGACTGGGCGCGCATTGTGGATGACGACGTGTATCTGTACAGCAACGCCGACGGCGCCACCCGTTGTTTCGTCTTGGAAAAGTCCTACTACGTTGAGATATTGGGCGAAGAGGACAACATGTACCGCGTGTCCGTTATGCAAAACGATAGGGACTTCCCCAAAATAACGGGGTACGTTTACAGAAATTCCGTAACCCCTTGCGCCCCGCCCGTTGCGCCCTACTATCCCACCGAAAAGGTGACTGTGACGCGCGGATCGGCATCCGTGAGACTTTCTCCCACCCAAAACGCCCAAACGGAAATCGTTGCGCTCAACTCCCAACAGCTCAGTTACTACGGAAGTTTGTTGAGCTACGGCACAAAGTGGTACTATGTGTACTACGGCGATGTGTTAGGATACGTCGAGGCGGACACAGTAAGCGCGCCCAACATATTGCCTCATCCTACGCCCCTGCCCTCCAAACCCGTGGTGACGCCACCCGCCGAACAACCGCAACAACCTGCCGAGACATCCAAAACGCCCACCGCGGAAATTTTGCTCATTGTGTTTGTAGTGGTGCTTGCTGTGGGACTTACCCTTGCGCTGTTTCTTCCCGGTAACATCAAAAAAAAGAACAGCGTGTTCGAAACGGATATCTGACAATGCCCCACCGCCTCGCGCCGTAATGCGAGCGCGCCCGAGACTGACGAAATTGTCGCACCGTTGCCTTTGAACGTATGACGTCATCCGAGTTGCGCCTCGGGACAGACAAATATGTCTCACAGTTGCCATTGAACGCGTGACGTCATCAAAGTTGCGCCTCGGGACAGACAAATATGTCTCACAGTTGCCATTGAACGCGTGACGTCATCAAAGTTGCGCCTCGGGTAGACGAAAACATGTCGCACTGTTGCCGTTGAACGCGTGACGTCATCAGAGTTGAAGTCGAAATCAACAAAATTGTCGCCTCACCGCACATGCACCGTCCAAAGCGCTACTCACATCACAAAAAGTGCTCGGCGTACCACTTTTCCGTTGCGCCCATTGAGTGCAAAGCGTCGCAGTACATGGCTCGGGCGTTGGTCAACATGCGAAACAGCGTCGATCGCGACACGTTCAATTTGTCCGCAAGTTTGCGCTTGTCCGCCCCGCACATGTACACTGCCACCAGCAACGCGCGACGTTTGACGGGCAGGCGTCTCAGTGCTCCAAACACCTTTTCGACGTACTGCAACGTAATTTCCGATTGCTCGCACAGATGTTGTATCTGCTTTATCTGCCCTATCGTGCCCTCCTTCCACCCGTAGGTGTCGTAGGAAGAAAGCGCGACGTTTTTTATCTCCTCCTTCAACTGCATGGCGTGATTTTTCATCAAAAGAGCGCCTTTCAACATTTTCAATTCGTAGTTCACCTGCTCGTTCACCTCCTTTTATGCAAGATCGCCTGCGCCGATTTTGTTTGCGCAACGCGATCAATTTTCGAACTTTTGTTCTATTCGCCTATATTGTATCACACTAAATATGACAACTGTCTGTCAGTCTTTCAAAAAAATTTTCAAAAATTTTTTATTTTTTTGCTAAAATTTTGGAACACCGCCCAAGTAGATATCTTTTGCCCCGTAGCAAAAAGCAAGTTGTCGAAAGATGTTGGAAAAAGTTGGGATTTGTTGGGGATAGTCGAAATAAGTTTGAAATTGTAGGAAGTTGTTTGAAATTGTAGGAAGATGTATAAAACGGTCGGATAGAGTTTAGAATTGACGGATATTGTCGAGAATTGTTTAGAGTTGTTAAAAGATGTATAAAATCGTCGGGAAACAATGGAAATTGTTGGAAGATGTTTGGAATTGGCGGAAGATGTATAAAACGGTCGGATAGAGTTTAGAATTGGCGGATATTGTCGAGAATTGTTTAGAGTTGTTGGAAGATGTATAAAATCGTCGGGAAACAATGGAAATTGTTGGAAGATGTTTGGAATTGGCGGAAGATGTATAAAACAGTCGGAAAGAGTTGGGAATTGACGGAAGATGTATAAAATCGTTGGAAAGAGTTTGGAATTGTCGCAAGGTGCATAAAGCGGTCGGAAGTTGTATAAGATTGTCGGGAAACAAGGAGAATTGTTGGAAGATGTATAAAACGGTCGGAAAGAGTTGGGAATTGTTGGGGATAGTCGAAATAAGTTTGAAATTGTAGGAAGATGTATAAAGCGGTCGAAAAGAGTTCCGAATAGTCGAAAAACGTTCTGACTTTTCATAAGTTGTGGGAAATTGTCACAAGTTGCAAAAGATTGTTGTAAATAGTATATGATTGTCGCAAGGAGTATAAAACGGTCGAAAACCGTTCCGAATAGTCGTAAATCATTCCGAATAGTCGCAAACCGTCGAAAGCATGTTGATATCTTCCACTACTGTCGAGAACGTGGCGTTCCGCTCCGTTTCGGTCGAATACACTCGGTTCGGATCGCAAAAGGGAATAAGTTTTCGGAAAACGTTTTGAATTGTCGGAAACCGTTTTAACTTTTCACAAACCGTCGCAACTTTTCGTAAACAGTCGCATATCGTCGCAAATCGCACAAACATTTCATAAATCGTTTCAACTTTTCATAAATCATATCAAACTGTCGCTAATCGTTTTGAATTGTCGCAAGCCGTCGCAAATCATTCTAACTTGTTGTAAATCTTCGCAACTTGTCGCAAACCGTACAAACATTTCATAAATCGTTTCAACTTTTCATAAATCATATCAAACTGTCGCTAATCGTTCCGAACCGTCGCAACTTTTCAAAAAAACTTCACAACTTGTCGCAAATCGCACAAACATTTCATAAATCGTTTCAACTTTTCATAAATCATATCAAACTGTCGCAACTTTTCAAAAATCTTCGCAAATTGTCGAAAATCGTTCCGAACCGTCGCAAGCCGTCGAAAATCATTCTAACTTGTTGTAAATCGTCGCAACTTGTCGCAACCTTTCATAAATCATCGTACCCTGTCGCAAATCGTTACAAATTGTCGAAAAAGGTCGGTTTGGGCAGGCAAAACAGCGTCGGAGCGACGTCCGCATCAAATTTGATGTCACAAAATGCAGAAATATTACTACAAATTGCAGAAAACTGTTGAAAAAAAGTTTAGTGTTTGATATACTATATAATACAGAAATATACGGTTGCGACCTATAGCCCCAAAAAAGGCAAATTTTCCGTTGCGTTTTGGGCAGGGGCGCGCCGTGTACCGCACAGAGACAGCGGTCTCAAAAAATTTATTTGTATAGTTGAGGAACAATGAAAAAATTCGTCGGAATTTGCATATGTCTATTGCTCGCATTGACGTTTGTGATACCTACGGGCGCAATGGCGTCCGCCGTCGAATCAGACGCAGGCGACATAATATATTTTCTAAATCCGTCCGCTATTGCCGTGCAAGGAGACTACCTGTTTGTTGCGGATAACATCGAGGACGAAAAGTGCGTGATACTTTGCTTCAACATCGGCGGAGAAAAGCCCGTCTACAAATTTACGGAAGAGGTAGACGGCAAGGTGCTCAACCTCTCCGCAAAAAGCGAAGAGGACAACGGTTTGCGCATCTACGCTATATTTGCCGACAAGGTGACGGAATATCTGCTTTTGGACGAAAAGGCGCTTGCCGTAAGCAGGGTGTTCCACCTGGACGGCGTGGTAGACTTTACCTACGGCGTGATAAACACCGACGACGACAAGGGCGAATACTACGCCACCAAGCAGGCGTTTTACAGCAGGGATCCGCGCATGAGCAACCCCGAAGAAACGGGCTACTTTGCTCCCATAGGTTTCGGTTCGCAAAGCGACGTTAGCGGAGTGCTTGCCATCGGTCAATTTGTGTACTGCCTGTTCAAGTCGGACGGCACAGTCGTGTGTCAGCGTATCGACGGTCAAATAGGACGTCCTGCCAACCCCGCAACGGACGCGCTAAACAAAAACACTGCCATGCTCAGCGGAATATCCCCCGCCCCAACGGGACTGTTTGTGTGGAACGACGACTCGGGCGAACAACATCCTGCGGTGTTTTCGGAAAGCGGAGTGTGGAACATCACCATATCGGGATCTCTCAGCGGTATCGATCCACTGCTCTCTCCCGACGATTACGACTCGGAAGAGCACGGCAAGATCGTGGACGTCGAATCCAAGGACGGCGCGCTGTATGTGCTTAACAGCAACCACAAAATAGAGATCTACCGCAAAAGCGAAACATCGGGCAAATACGAAAGCAACGCAACCGTTGGCACGGAGATATTCGACACCAAAGTGCCGACGCTTGCCGAACTTAACAGCTTCACATTGGTGAGGAGCACGGGCTACCCCACCAACATCGTGTTCAGGACGTCGGGAGAACGTAGCGTTGACAACCTCATTGAAGACGCCGAAGAATACATCGTGCTGGGCTACGACGGCGACGAAAACAGCCCCTTCTACTATGTGCTTGTGGGAGACAGCTTCGGCTGGGTGAAAAAGAGCGACAACTCCGCAGGGGCGGATCAGGACAGCAAACTGACGGTGGTAAACACCAAAATGAGCAACGACGACGTGGAGTACAAGTCCAAATTAAACTCTCTCAACGGCGTGTACATTGCACCGCTTCCGCGCAATTCCTTCCTGACGGCGGAATACTGGACGGTGTTGGAACAAACGGCTCAAACCATGACGGAAGTGACGCTGTTGCAACGCTTCACCGAGGGCAACGTCGTGTGGTACTACGTCCGCTACGGCGAAAACAAAATGGGCTTTGTGATGGAGGAAAACGTCGGCAAGTTCTACATCGAGGCAAACACGTCCAGCACCACCGTGGAAGGTCAACGCAAAGCCAACAGCGTGCTGTTTAGCTTTGTGCAGATGTACGACAACAACGATCCCGCCACCATGGACGAGGAACACCTTGCCTGCTTCACGGACGGGACGGAAGTGCCACATTTGAAGTCTAACCAACGCATAACGCTGATAAAGACCTACGACAACGGCACGGCTTTGGTGCAGGTGATCTTCGGCAACGGTCAAACGGCAACGGGATATGTGTTTGCCGACAGACTGATAAGTCCCAACGCCCTCACCACCAACGCCATTTTCGGCTTGGTAGCAGTCGGCTTTGCCCTGCTTCTTGCCATGCTTATCACCGTGGTAGTCGTTAAGAAAAAGAAGGCGAAAAAATAAGCTCGCATATCCTCCTGAAAACAGGCTACACGGCGGGCTACGCGCCTCGTAATTTAATAGACATCATATCACTTGTGTGTCCCCATCAAAACGGCTTCGCGGTATCGCTTGGGTATTCCGCGCAAAAAGGCTTCACGGTGTCGCTCGGATATCCCCATCAAAACGGCTTCGCGCGTCGCAAATCGCCTTTTGACATCACCGCTCACACGAACAGTGTGGGCGGTACCGCTGTCAGGCGTTTGCTCCTTTCCCCATCAAATCTACTGGATTTGATGGGGTGCCCCGAAGTTTGCCCTCGTTGCAGATTGTTTTGATTGGGGATATACTCGCTCTTGGCAGAACAAGGTCGTTACATTGTTTTGACTTACTGGTTTCGGAACAGCCCCTCGTTGCAGATTATTTTGCGCGAAACACCCTCGCTCTTTGCATTACAAGGTTGATACATTTTCAGACTACTGGCTTCGGAAATGTGGCGCTCTTGTTGTGGGTTGTTTTGATTGGGGACATGCGAGCTTTTTATATTACAAAGTCATTGCTTTTTAATTTATTGAACATGCGCTATGCCCTTGCTACACATTGTTTTGCAGTGGATACACTCGCTCTGTCTGTCACAAGGTCCCCGACCGCCCACCCCCGCGTCGCAAATCGCCTTTTGACATCACCGCTCGCACGAACAGTGCGGTCGGTAAAGCTGTCAGGCGTTTGCTCATGCCACCCATGCGAATATTCATTCGCACGGGAACCCGTTTTCCCCACAAAGTCTTTGGGACTTTGTGGGGGTCCGTTAATCGTGGGGATATATTTTAGTGCCACAAATGAAGTTTGATATGAGACATTTGGGGACAGCGTGTTTTGGTTATAGCGTCCTTTTTTTCTTGCAAAGTCCTTGCAAAACAGGTACGATCAAAAACGGCTTGAAACAAAATTCAAGCCGTTTTTTGTCATAATTACACATTTTTTTGCTGTTTTTGCGCTCAAAAGGAAAGCCCCACCCTCATTGCAGGTTGTTTGTGTAAAATACCATTGCTCTTTGTGTTGCGCAAGGTCGTAACGTTGTTTTGACTTACCGTTTTCGGGACAATGTCCCCCATTGCGGGTTATGTGGCGCTCGGTATTACAATGTCACAAACCGCGATCAAGGGACGGCGACAACGTCATCCTTCACTACGGTCAATTTGCTCACGGACACTTCGTAGGCGGTGCGCGTTTCCACGGTGTCGTCGGCAAGTCTCTTTTGGTAGTTGCGCGACTGCACGCGTCCCACCACGCTGATGTGTTCGCCAATGGGCAACGAGCCTGCAAACCGTGCGTTACGTCCCCACACTATCAAGGGGATGTAGTCGCTTTTGTTGTATTGGCGGTTGACGGCAATCAGCACGTCGCAGATCTCTCTGTTGAAGGGCGTTTTGCGGTAAATGGGTTCCTTGCAGATGTAGCCTGTAAGTTCCAACACGTTGGAATTTGCCGTTTCGTCAAAGGGAAGCACGTCCCGCACGAAAACGGTGAGCATAAGTTTGCTTTTGTCCCCCACCATTTTGTTGTAACTTCTGAACTGCCCCGTCACGGTCACCTTGTTTCCTGCGTGGAAGCTGTCCTTCAACAGGTGCTCGGATACGGAAATGGGCAAAACGTCGTTCATGCCGGAAAGTCTTGCCACTTCCAGCGTCACTTCGTAAAATTTTTCGCCAAAGATCTCGTGCGAGAAAACGGGTTCTCCGCACACCGTTCCCGACAACGAAATGCTGTTGTTGTGTATGCCGTTTTTCATGTTTTCACCTACCTCTTGTGTATATTTTACATCGTTACACCGCGTTTGCGACGGTCTTTATTTGTTTGCCCGAGTTGTCTATCGTGTAGTTTTGCGTGTAGATCAGCTCGCCTATCGGACAAAACGTCAAGTTTTTGAGTTTGAGCGCCTCAAATATCAGGGGCAACGCCTCCACTATGTGATCGCTGTTGTTGTGACACAAAATGATGTCTCCGCTTTGCGCATTTTGCACGCGTTCGACTATCTCCCGTGCGGACAGCCCCTTCCAGTCCAGACTGTCTACGCTCCACTGCACCGTGTACAGCCCCAAGCCGTCGGCGACCTCTATCAACGTGTTGTTGTAGTCGCCAAAGGGCGGTCGAAAAAGCGTTACGGGCTTGCCCGTCAGTTCGAATATCTTTTTGACGCTTACTGTTAGTTCGTCCCTGCATTGCGCCTCGGAAAGTTTGCTCATTTGCGGATGCGTTGCGCTGTGAGTGCCTATTTCAAACCCCCGTTGCGCTATTTCCGCCGTCAGTTCGGGATATTTGTCCACCCAAAATCCCACAAGAAAGAAGGTGGCTTTTACCCCGTAACTGTCGCATACGTCCATTATCTGGCGCGTTTTGTCTGCGCCCCAGGCCGCGTCGAAACTGATGGACACAAGGTTGTCCGACCTGTCCACGCAGTAGATGGGCACCTTTCTGCCGTTGGCGTACACCTGCGCATATCCGCCCATTCCGCACACGAGCAACACGCACACAAGCGTCACCGAAACCGCTACAACTGTTTGTTTCACATCTACGTCCTTTGTCGAAACGCCTTTGTACCGTTACATTATAGTGCGCTCGATTGCGAACAAAAGGCACAAAGCTGTCGATTTTCGACTTGTTTTGGCACATTGTATGCAAACAAAAAGTTGTTTAGAACATCTTAATAGTAGTACGAATCGCGCAAGTCCACCTTGTAGTCGTACTTTTCGTCCAACGGGTTGGTACTGCTGACGTAGTCGCTTTCGTACGTCTTGGGCAGGTTGTTGAATTCCTTGCACTTGTAGAAGCGTTCCATCTTGGAGTACAAAACGTAACCGCTACACGCCTCCGTCACGATACATTCCCCCTCGTGCAAGTTGGCAAGCACGCTTTTGGGCATGAGGGGAATGGTCTCTATGCAATAGCCCTCTATCTGATCGCTGTTGCCGTTAAGCGCGCTGGACGGGGCGATACGCGCATATTCTCCGCACTCCGCGCTGAATTCTTTGAGCGTTTGCGGATTGTTGCTACCTATAAACACATGCACGTTGAGGTTGTCGCGGATTATCTCCGCAATGTTGTCGCCGTACACGTTGTTTAGCTGAGCGTAACTTTGCAATATCAAGACGAAAAAGATGTTGCGCCCTGCGCATGCGGAAATGACGGTGTCGAAGTCCGTTATCGCAGGGAAGTTGCCGAATTCGTCCAAAATGAAGTAGAAGGGCACTTTCAGTTTGCCCTCGGGCAGGCTGTTGGCGTACTGGATGAGAAATCCGTATGCGTCCTGAATGAGGGACGCTATCACCTGGTAATGCGCTTTGAGTTCGTCGCGGTAGGAAATGAATATCGCAATGGGCTCGTCCCCCACCAACTCGGTGAAATCGAAACTGTTGTGGCTGGTGATGAGGCGCACCTCTCCGCTTTTGTACACGGACATCTTGGTGTTGAATGTGGACACCACGCATTTGCGCGTGTTGGGGGCGTTTTCCAAAATGCAGTTTTTTACCAGCATGTACGCCTTGGAATTTTTTGCCGTGCGTCTGTCCTTGAAGTAACCGCCGTCCTCGTACGTTCTGCCGTCGTTATCGCGCATGCTGTCCAAAACGGAAAGCAACGTGCGGAAGGAGAATGTCTCTTCCGTTATGGGCGTTATCTCCCTGTCCTCGTGTTCGTAGTCGGGGTAGATGTCCTCCAACATCGCCCAGATGCCCGCACGCAACAGGTCGCGCGCCGAGTCCTCCCAATAGGGATCGGATGCCTTTTGCGTGCTTATCATGCTGATAGCCACGTTGTCCACCTCGTTGTTGACGTCTTCCATCATCAACTTTTTCTGCTGATCCACCGCTCTCATCACCGTGTCGTAGCCGTCAAAGCGCTCTCCCATAAAGACGTACTGCTCGGGAGCGCCCTCTACTGCGTCCACTTCGTATTCGAGGTTGTACGCGCGCACATACAGGCGGTAAATTTTGGTAAGCGGGTTCCAGCACTCGGAGTGCATGAAGTCGCGAAAGTTGAAAAGTTTTACCTTGTAGCCCTCTTTGCGAAGCGTTTCGCTGACGGAACGGTACAGCTCTCCCTTGGGATCGGATATCACCATGGAGCGCTTTATCTTTTGGTGAGCAAAGGACAATATCGTGGGGATAACGTAGGACGTAGTCTTGCCAAGACGCGTTGCCGCGATCACGCCGACGTGGTTTTCCTGCTTGGAATAGGTCTGCATAAGTCTGCCGTTCACATATTGGCAGGCTTTCAGCACGCCGTGCACTTCCAGATTGGGCAGGTCGTCGTAGGCGTAGGTGTTTTCGAAATCCTCCGTCATGTCGTCGTAGTGAACAAGTCGGGTGCTTTCGTACCCTCTCATAAGTTGATTTGCGTATTTCATAAGTTGCTACCTCCAAATCCGTATCCGCTGTGCGTGTTGAGCAAGTCGGTGTAGGGCGAAAGCATTTCCGCCGTGATCGTTTCAAAGCCCTCGGAGAAACGATTGGCTGTGAGAATTTTGTCTATCACGCCGTCGGCTATTTCCACACTGCACTTGCACAAAATGTCTGCTACTTCGTCCGTCATGGCGACGTCGTGTCCCAAATAGCTGTGGCTCTTTTGACGAAGCGAAAACTCCACCAACGCGCGCTTTTCCTTGTTTTGCGGATCGGCGACATTTATCGTCTCCGTTATCTCAAACAACTTGGCGCTGTTGGCTTCGGTGCATATGCAAACGGGAAGTATGGGCGAAAGGTCCAATGTGATACGAGGAACGTTGAGCAAAAAACGACTGCGCTTTTCGCTGATGAGGAACTGCTTGACTTCTTCCATCACGTAGTCCTCTATTTCCCCCTTGATAACAAGCAGATACACGTTGTTTTTGCCCTCTGTTGCCAAACGCACAAACACGTTGGAGCCGGTGGGTTCCAGGTCGTAACTTTTGAGGTCGGCAACGTCTATGCGCACAACGTGGTCCTCTTCTCCGCCCAAACTTACCAACGCGTCGGCGTACAGCTCCAACATAAAGTCGGAATTGCAACACATACATATTGGACGGAAACTGTCCCGCTGGCGCAGATCGGCATTGTGAAGCGCCGTGCGCAACTTTGTCTGCTCCTTTTTGCGGTTGACGGGCATGTTGCCCAGCGCCGACAGGTCGGAAAACTCGCCCACGGTAAGTTTGAGGGGCAGGTCGCACACCTCAGAGAGCAACGCCTTGTTTTCGGAAAAGAGAATTTTCTCCTTGTCCTTGTAGCTGACGGTGTCGCAAAACAGCAATTTTGCGCACATGGGATCGAAAATTTGCGGTTGAGCGCGCTTACTTGCAAACAATTTGTACAGCAACACCGTCTCCTTGGAGGGGTGCACGTCGGTAACGGAAAATTGGCGACAAGCCTTTACGAACAGGGGACCGTACTCCGTGCCCTGCACCGCCGCACACAGACGAGACGCATTGACGGCAAGCGTTTTGCGGTCGTTGGAGCAGTACCACACGGCGGTGAGAAGGGCAAAGGTGTCCCCCCACATGCAGGCGCGGTCAAGTAGGTGCATGCCCTGCGCCAAATTGGGCGTGACAAACAATCCCTCGCATTGAAGGGTGCCCAAAATGCACATAGCCAACACGTTGTTGCACTCTACGCTGTTGAGCAGGCAGTTGTACACTATCGAACGGGTGACTACGCCGTCGGGGAGCAGTTTGTTTTCCAACGCTATGCGCAAAGCGTTGCATTTTAGCGCAACGGCAAGACGCACCTCTTCGGGATCCTGTTGAAGCGCGCACATCTCGTTGTATTGCACTATGCGGTTGTAACGCATTGCGTCCGAGTTGGTCTCTACCGACTTGACGGTGGGGTTTTGCACAAGCTCCCACAACTCGCTACTAGTGTCCTCATCCAAAAAGAACACGCGAGCAAGCGTCTCGTACAGCAGTTTGGTGTCGCAAAAACGTCCCACTACCGCATTGTACAAAAAGTATCTTTGCAAAAAGGTTTCCGAAACAATATCCATAAGCTATTCCTCCTTTGCCTTGTTGCGACTGGGTATAACGGTGTCTATCAAACCGTATTCCATCGCTTCTTCGGCGGTCATTATTTTGTCGCGGTCGGTGTCGTGCTGGATGACTTTGAGCGGTTTGCCCGTGTTTTCGGACAAAATCAGGTTGAGACGCTTGCGTATGCGCTCGATGTGATTGGCGGCAATTATTATGTCGCTCGCCTGTCCGCTTGCACCACCCAACGGTTGATGAATGAGTATCTCGCAGTTGGCTGTGGCACGGCGATATCCCTTGCTTCCCGCAGATAACAAAAAAGCTCCCATACTGGCAGCCATTCCGATCCCCACTGTTACGATACGAGCCTTGATAAAGTTCATTGTGTCGTATATCGCCAAGCCCGCGCTGACGCTTCCGCCCGACGAATTGATTTGGATCGTAATTTCCTGCGCACCGTTGCTGTCGAGATATTGCAATTGCGAAATGACTAACTCCGCCATTGCGTCATCGATCACACCGAAAATGTTTACGGTGTTGTGTTTAAGTGAGTAACTTAACGAAAATTCTTCCTTGGTCTTCATACTTTCTCAACCTCCTCGAAGTATTTTTTGCGCCCCCTGCCAAACGCAAGAACGCCTGCTTTGCGGAATTTGTACCGACTGCGCTGTCAAACATAGCACGCCTTTGCAAACAAGGAACCGCCTGTTTTGCGGAGTGTCGCACCGAACGGGTTAAATCGACGTCGGACATCTGCTTGCGTTACCGCGAGAAACACGCGCCCCGCTTTTGCAAACAAAAGATCGCCTGCCTGCCACACATCGCACGACTGCGCTGTCAAACATAGCACGCCTTTGCAAACAAGGAACCGCCTGTTTTGCGGAACGTCGCACCGAACGAGACAAATCGGCGTTGGATATCTGCTTGCGCCACCGCGAGAAACACACGCCCTGCTTTTGCAAACAAAAGATCGCTTGCCTGCCACACATCGCACGACTGCGCGTAAACTTGGCTTGCTTTTGCAAACAAAGAAACGCACGTTTTGCAGAACGTCGCACAGCCCACGCGGAAACGGTCGCACTGCACTGCGCTTGCATAACCTTTCGCTCGTTGAACTTTTGTCGCCCTGTTGGGTTTGGAATGTTTCCGAACCGCACCGCTTGCACCAACAACCAGCCCGCCGAACAAGTCAAATCGGCGTCGGACATCTGCTTGCGTTACCGTGTCAAATGTACAATTTTCCACTTATAACTCTATTATATACTTGCAATATTCTTGTGTCAAATGTTTTGAAACAAATTTTTACACATTTTTACAAATTTTTTCACCGCCCAGATCCCCTCTCCCGCCCTTTCACGTCACGGAAATGTAGATTTGCACCTCAAAAACAGAAACAATAACACCTGTTCCGCCGAGAACAATAGTATTGCGCCAAAACCGATATTAGAATACTGCCTTTGCTATATAAACCGCCACACATGCCCACTCCACTGCAAAAATATATACCAATGCATTGTGCCGAAATCGATAAGTCCCAAATGTCCATATCAGCGCCAATAACTTATGTAGCGAGAAAAATATATCCCAGCGAATAACGGGGCAAGCCCAACGTGGGGTAAAGCAACAGACAACGATGTTGTCATAAATAACAAAAAAGGGAAGCACTAACTTCCCTTTACAAGTGGCTCCCCGTGTGGGGCGTTCGGCAAAGAGGGCGCCACTTTTCAGAAACCAGTAGTCCAAAAATGTCCCAACCTTGCAATAGACAGAGAGAGTGTATCCCCTGTAAAATAATCTGCAACGAGGACGTAGTCCGAAGCGAAGCCATTTTTACAGGGGATATGCGAACGATACCTCGAAGCCAGGGCAAGAACGTAGTTCAAACCCAACGTGGGGGAAAGCAACAGACAACGATGTTGTCATAAACAACAAAAAAAGGGAAGCACTAACTTCCCTTTACAAGTGGCTCCCCGTGTTGGGTTTGAACCAACGACCCTCCGGTTAACAGCCGGATGCTCTGCCGCTGAGCTAACGAGGAATATTCATTTGCTTTTATATCCTATCACCTTGCGCGACGTTTGTCAATTGTTTTTTCACAATTTTTTCGGCATAATGTGCAATGTAGTCTCCTCGCCATTCAAGTGTTGTTCTTGTAAATGGCATAAACGGTGTTGGTTCATATACAAGGGACACCGCTCGCACTCGACGTCGCAATGGCATTGTGTTTTTGCATTCGCTACCAATTAAGGGTTTTTTCGGGGTGGAGAAGGAAGTCGGAAAGGGAGGCGATCAAAATGCCCTGCTCGTTGTAGGCGGTAAGCACATCCTCGCCCAAAATGACGATCTTTTTGAAGGCGTCGTTTATCCCCAACAGGGACGCCTGCTCCTGTTTGCGTTTTTCCTCGTCGGCAATGCGGTAGGCACACTGAATGTAGTATCTGCGGTTGCCCAAGTTGGCGACAAAATCCACTTCCAATTGCTTGCGTTGCGACGTGCCGTTAGTTTTGACGTTGCTTTCCACCACGCCCACGTCCACAGAATATCCGCGCGATCGCAATTCGTTGTACACCACGTTTTCCACAATGTGGTTGTACTCCTGTTGGCGGAAGGAAAGGCGTGTGTTTCGCAACCCCATGTCCACAAAATAGTACTTTGCAGGGGTGTTGATATACTTTTTGCCCTTGATGTCGTAGCGTAGGGCGCGCTCTATCAAGAAGGCGTCTTGCAGATATCCGATATAGGCGGAGATCGTGTTGGCGGATAGTTTGAGTTTCTTTTGCGAATTGAATGTGTCGCACAACTTCAACGGGTTGGTGAGGGAACCTATCGACGAGGCGAGAACGTCCGTCAGCTCGCTGATCTCAGCGTTTCTGCGCATGTTGTTGCGGTTGATGATATCCGCAAGATAGGTGGTCGCAAACAGATCCTGCAAGTATTTTGCCTTGTCCGCGTCCGACTTCATGGACAAGCACAAGGGCATTCCGCCGTAGGTGGCATATTGTAGCCAAGCGGTATTGAAGGGCATGTTGTCCAACGCGGAATAAAACTCCGCAAAGTTAAGCGGAAAAACGCGTATCTCGTCGCCCCGCCCGCGAAACTCCGTGAGGATGTCGCTGGACAAAAACTTGGAATTGCTCCCCGTAACGTAAATATCCGCATTGGGAATGTGCAAAAACCCGTTGACGACGCTTTCAAAATGCGGAACAAGTTGTATCTCGTCCAACAGGATATAATAGGGCGCGTCGTCCGTTATCTGCGTCTTGACAAAGGCGTAAAGTTCGTCGGGATCGCGCAGTTTTCTGTTGCCGTAGTCTTCCAACGACACGCTGACAATGTGGTCAAGGGGCACGCCGTTACCCAACAGGTATTTGAAAAACAGATTGAACAACAGGTACGACTTGCCACACCGCCGAACGCCCGTGACAATTTTTACCAAACCGTTATGTTGATGATCGATGAGCTTTTGTAAATAGAAATCTCTTGCAATCTCCACAGCGCACCTCCTGATTTGTATCTATTATAGCCAAAAATGCCCGCATTGTCAACGGGCTATTGAGAATTTTTTCAGATTTACGCAAAAATTCTCACTCGGGTATTCCGCGCAAAAAGGCTTCACGGAGTCGCTCGCATATCCCCTGTAAAAAGGCTTCGCTTCGGACTACGTCCTCGTTGCAGATTATTTTACAGGGGACACACTCGCTCTATCTATTACAAGGTCGTTACATTTTTTGACTTACTGGTTTCGGAAAAGAGGTGTCCCTCGTTGCAGATTATTTTGCGCGAAACACCCTCGCTCCTGCCGTCACAAGGTCGGAACATTTTTGGACTACTGGTTTCGAGGTGAAGTACTCGTTGCAGATTGTTTTGATTGGGGATACAATCACTCCTGTCGTCGCAATGCCATTACGTATTTGAGGCGGGCGGGGTTGGGGAATGTGCTTTTTCGGCGGGTGGGTGCAGGCGGGGAGAGGTTTATTATAAAAATCTGCAAGCGTTTTGTATTATTTTGCGGAAAATTTTATAAAATTGCACACAAATATGTTGATTTTGCCGTCGATTTAGAGTAAAATATTATTCGGCATAAATAATATACAACCCCTTGCCGGTGGAAAGAGGCGGGACGTTCACCGCAGTTGGACAGGAATCAAGCAAACGCACCACTTGTCGCAGGTGCGCGGAGTTCGTACATCGGTTCCATTCTCCACGATAACGCAGGCAAGGCGTTCACAACAGGTTGGCGAGGTTTGGAAATCTTCCCACTCACAACAAGTAACGCAGGGACGAAACGTTCACCGCAGTTGGACAGGAATCAAGCAAATACCCTACTCACCATTGTTACACAGGGCGGAACATGCACCGCAGTTGAAGAGAACGGAGCCGTAGCGCAACACCGCAACACAGGGTGCACGCCTATATCCCATACAAGGCTTTGCAAGTGCGCGAAATTCGTCAAACACTCCACTTCGTCGAAGGTAGGACGGAACGTTCACCGCAGTTGCGTAAGGTTCAGGCAAATAGCCTACTCACCACTGTTACGCATAACGGAACATGCACCGCAGTTGAAGAAAACGGAGCCGTAGCGCAACACCGCAACACAGGGTGCACTACATCTCAAACAACACCTGCCAAATCATCATTGCGTTGGGCGGGCAGGTGGTTCTACTCATAACAGGTAGGCGGGGTTCGGACATCGGTTCCATTCTCCACGATAACGCAGGCAAGGCGTTCACAACAGGTAGGCGGGGTTCGGTAACCTTCCCATTCGTCGCAGGGCGGAACATTCACCGCAGGTGAAGAGGGTTCAAGCAATGCTCCACTCACAGCGGGTGGGCGAAGTTCGAACATCGGTATTCCAATTCACTGCCCACTCGTCACAATAACACAGGTCGGAACGTCTACCGCACCACTTGTCGCAAGTCGGCACAACGGCGTCGCGCAAGTCGGCACAACGGCGTCGCGCAAGCAAGTGCGCAAACATTTCAAACATCCTCTTGCAAATTTGCAAGCAAAATCAAGCAAACATCACAAAACACACACAGGAGACATCATGCAACAACTGGTCAAAAAACTCAACGAAATGAAAAAACTCAGAAAAATGACGCTCAAACAACTTGCCGAGGCAAGCGGGCTGACGCTGGGCACCGTCTTCAAGATCATGAGCGGAGAACTGCAAAAAATAATGCCCGACAAGCTGGAAAAACTGGCAAAGGCGTTGGGCGTAAGCACAGAATATCTCACAAGCGCCAGCGTGCCCGTGCGCTCGGACGGGTATCTCGGTTTGGTGCGCATTGCCTGCATATCCCCCGAGGTAAAGGTGGGCAATTGCGATTTCAACACGCAACAGATAATCGACAAGGCGCAACTCGCCTGCAAAAACGGCGTAAAGATTGCGCTGTTTCCCGAACTTTGCATAACGGGCTACACCTGCGGAGATCTGTTCTTTCAGGACGCTCTTCGCAACAGCGCGCTATCCAACCTGGACAGGCTTCGCTCTGAAACGGAGGATATGGACATGGTTTTGATCGTGGGCTTACCGCTTATCGGAAGTTTCGGCAGGCTGTACAACGTCGCCGTGGTGCTCTACCGCGGAAAGATACTGGGCGTAGTGCCCAAAAAGAACCTGCCCAACTACAACGAATTTATGGAAAAGCGTCTGTTTTGCGAATACAGTGGCGAAAACACTGTCATCAACGTTTTGGGCGAGGAGGTGCCCTTTGGCGTAAAACTCGTGTTTGCCGACTCCCTTCACCCCGAGGTGCGCTTTGGCGTGGAGATATGCGAGGACGTGTGGGTAGCCGACTCCCCCTCCATTCAACATTCTCTTGCGGGAGCAAACGCCGTGTTCAACCTGTCGGCAAGCAACGAAACGGCGGTAAAAAGTCAATACCGCAAAAAGATGATAGAGATACAATCGGCAAAATGCGGTCTCGTGTACGCCTACTGCTCCTCCGGCATGTCCGAATCCACCGCTTCTACGGTGTTTTCGGCGCACAACATCATCTGCGAAAACGGCGAATGTCTGGACGAATCCAAGCCCTTTGGCAACGGTTATGCCGAAGCGTGCGTAGACTTCGACTTTGTGGAAAACGAGCGCGCGCGCCTCGACCACTCTGCCGTACCGCAAGGCTACGACTACATACGCTTTGAAATGCCCCTGGGACGTGCCGTTCGCCAATACGACGCACACCCCTTTGTCCCCAAAGAAAACGCCCATGAAGTGTACGAACAAATACTCAACGTGCTGTCATACGGGCTCAAAAAACGCGTGGAGCACATCAATGCAAGCAAACTTGTGTTGGGCGTGTCGGGCGGATCGGACAGCACCCTCGCATTGTTGGTGTGCAAGCGCGCCCTCAAATTGCTCAAACGTCCCGCTTCGGACATTTTGGCTGTAACGATGCCCTGCTTCGGCACCAGCGAAAGGACGCTGAACAACAGCATAACGCTGTCTAACGCGCTGGGCGCCACCCTGCAAAAAATTGACATAAGCGCAAGCGTAACTCAGCACCTCAAAGACATCGGACACGACATGACGCCCGACGTCACCTTTGAAAACGCTCAGGCACGCGAACGCACGCAGGTGTTGATGGACCTTGCCAACGCCCACAACGGCTTGGTGATTGGCACGGGAGACATGTCGGAAAGCGCGCTGGGTTGGTGCACCTACAACGGCGACCAAATGAGCATGTACAACGTGCTGTCCTCAGTGCCCAAAACGCTGGTAAAAAAGCTTATCGCCTACTGCGCAGACACAGCACAAGGCAACTTGAAAACTGTGTTGCGCGACATCCTCGACACCCCCGTAAGCCCCGAACTGTTGCCTCCCGACCAACAGGGCAACATTGCGCAGATAACGGAAAACTCCGTCGGTCCCTACGAACTGCACGACTACTTTTTGTACATGTTGGTGCGCAAAGGTTTCAGCCCCGCAAAGGTGGCGGAAATGGCGTCGATATCCTTTGAGTGGACCTACGACAAGCCGACCATCATCAAATGGTTGAGATTTTTCATCAAGCGACTGTTCAGTCAACAATTCAAGCGCAACGCCGTTGCAGACGGGGTACGGCTCGGTTCGGTGGACATGTCCAAGTTGAGTTTGCGCCTGCCCTCAGACGCAGATTGCTCTGTGTGGCTTGCCGAATTGGACGTTTTGGAAACTATTTGGTGACGCCGTGCGAATGAGACTTAAAAAACACCTTGAAGAACGCATTGCAAGTTGCAACGACATCTTGCTTGCGCGCGAGGGTGACGGATATTTTAGCCTGACGGAGGAGGAAAAACTCGCCTACCGCATTTATCCCGAGCAGGTTTTCGGCAACGACCACCCACTGCTGTTGGAAATCGGTTGCGGAAAGGGCGCTTGGGCTATCGGAACGGCGTTGAAACGTCCGCAGTGCAACATTTTTGCCGTGGAAAAATTGAGCAACGTCATCGTGGTAGCATGCGAACAGGCGCAACAGTTGCACTTGCCCAATTTGCGATTTTTGAATGTGCGGGCTGAGAACCTCGACAGATACCTTCCGCCCCGCTCCGTTGCGGAGATACACCTCAATTTCAGTTGCCCCTTCCCCAAAAAGACCTACGCCAACCGCCGACTTACAAGCGCAAACTA
>CANQJK010000015.1 GCA_947624235.1 uncultured Clostridia bacterium
CGTGGTATTGTGAGCGAACGTATCGACTGCCAAACAATGTGCAACAATGGCGAAGCAGATAATCAACAAATCAAAAACAATGACTTTGTAATATAAAAATTCGTATTGTCCACTGTAAAATATTCTGGAACGAGGGCGCCATTTTCCCGAAACCAGTAAGTCTCAAAAGTCCCGACCTTCTCCTACCGAGAGCAAACGTATCCCTTGCAAAATAATTTTCACCGCCTGCCTTGTCCCGAACTCGATAGTCCAAAATATCTATATCTACACTAAATCTTATGGCGCGAAAAATCACATTCCCTCGAATAGGGGACAAACCTCGCGTTCAGCAAAACCTCGCGTTCAGCAAACTTTGCGCTCAGCAAACCTTGCGTTCAGCGTCAGATTTATTTGCTCTCAACATTAGATTTATTTGTTTGACAGTCTCTCTCAAAAATACTATAATAAGTCTAATTATTATATCTCGGGGCGCACGCGACGTTTTTGAGCGGTGTGCGTTTTGAGCGAGTCTCACAAAGGAGTTATGCTTTGACAAATTTAATTTCGGCAATAAAGGTGTGGAAGGATATGAAGTTCGGCTTCGGACCTGCCGATAACGGCACGCCCGCTCTTTGGCTGTTCAACTTTCCCGTCTATGTATATGCGCTGTGCATTGTGGCAGGCATGTGCGTTGCGATACTTGTTTCGGCGCTGTATTTCAAAAAGCGCGGATACGATCCCTACGACATCACCATATATGCGCTTGTGCTCATACCCATGGGCGTACTGGGAGCGCGCGCGTATGTGTACATTTTCCCGTGGGAGGGACAGCAAGCGGATTGGTCCACCTATTTCAACTTCCGCAACGGCGGATTGGGCATTTACGGCGGAGTTATCATGGGATACGTTTCGGCGTATGTGCTCAGCAAGATAAAAAAGCAGGATTTTCGCATTGTAACGGACAGCATTTTGCCGGGAGTTATGGTGGCGCAAAGCATGGGACGTTGGGGCAACTTTGCCAATCAGGAGGCGTTCGGCAATCTGATCACGAGAACGTACGACGCCCTTCCCCATGCCAACAGCGGAATATTTGCCCGTTTCAACGGCTATGCGGTGTGGATAGACCACACCTGGTTCAGCGCGGTAAACCCATCAAGCGGAGGTTGGTATCAAGCCACATTCTTTTACGAATCGATGTGCACGTTGATAGGCTTTTTGATCTGCGTGCTCGTGCTCACGCGTAGCAAGCGTTACAAATTGGGCTGGTGCACGGCGTTTTACGGCATCTACTACGGCATCGTGCGTTTGATAATCGAAGGTCTGCGCACCGACAGCCTGTTTTTGTGGATAGGCACGCGTCAAACGGACATCAAGATAAGTCAGCTTGTATCGGTGTTTACCATAGTTTTGGGCATATTGTTGCTTTCGCGCATATACCGCAAGCAGTTGCACGCCCTGTACAAAAAGCTGTTCAAGTCCGATCGCGACGAACTGTCCAAATCTCGCTGGATATTGCTGGCGCTGTCCGTTGTCTCCTTGGCGGTGGGCATAACCATGTTCGTGCTGGGCGGAGAATCCAAGCTTATCGTCGGTTTCTTTGCCGTGGTACTGTCCGTTTACAGTGGTTTGGGCGTGTGGTCCCTTTGGGATAGGCTCAAATTGTATTGCAACGGATGCTCGCAAAACAACGTTCCCCCCGAGCAGTGGCAATCGGATAGCGACAAGCACTTTGTCGCCGTCACCTGTTACGGCACGATGATCGGCTTGCTTGTCGGCTTCGGACTGTTCAGCCTCATCAAATGGGGCATATTCGACAGCCTTCCCAACGGCGTGGTGCTGTTTGTGTGTTGCGTTGTCGTAGCCGTTGCCTTGGTGATATGGAAACTTTTGCCCGAGATAAAGGCGCTTTCGCAATGCAAGCAACCGCGCGGAAAGGTGGTGGAAGTCCATTGTGAATGCGGAAACAATTACAGCGCAAAGCTCAACAAGTTTTTGCTGTTTGTCTTTCCGCCCAAGGTGTACCTCGACTACGGCGTTGAGGGGCTGAAACCGTGGGTAGATCCCGAACCCAAACGCAAAAAGACATCGAAAAAAGATTCAAAGGGCGCAGACTCGTCCGATACGGACGCCGAGCAAGATTCGACGGACGCCGAATAAACAAAAATTTTATAGCATAGAGGCAAAAATTATGCGTAATCTCACATTACTTACCGATTTTTACGAACTTACAATGATGTACGGATATTTTCGTCAGGGCAAGACGGAGGAGCAAGCGACCTTCGATTTGTTTTTCCGCCCCTTTGACGAAAGCAACTTTTGCATAGTGGCAGGCGTAGAGCAGGCGGTAGATTACCTGCTCAATCTGCACTTTACCGAGGAGGACGTGGAATATTTGCGTTCTACCAAGGCGTTTGACGAAGATTTTTTGCGCTACCTTGGCGATTTTCGTTTTACGGGCAGTGTGCGCGCCATGCCAGAGGGCACGGTGGTGTTTCCCTACGAGCCGATAATGATAGTTACGGCGCCCATTTGTCAAGCGCAACTTGTCGAAGCGGCCTTGCTCAACATCATCAATCACCAAACGCTCATTGCCACAAAGGCGCGCAGAGTGTGTCATGCGGCCTCTCCCGCAAGCGTGTTGGAGTTCGGTCTGCGCCGTGCTCAGGGACCTGACGCCGCCATATACGGTGCTCGCGCCGCGGTGATAGGCGGTTGTTCCTCCACAAGCAACGTGCTGTGCGCGCAGATGTTCGGACTTCCCCCCAAGGGGACGCACGCTCACAGTTGGGTGATGTCCTTCCCCACCGAATTGGACGCGTTTATCGCCTATGCCGATACCTATCCCGATAACTGCCTGCTGTTGGTGGACACCTACGACACTTTGGGTAGCGGAGTGCCCAACGCCATCAAGACCTTCGACTACCTCAAAGCCAAGGGGTACAAACCGCTGGGCATACGTTTGGACAGTGGCGACTTGGCATATCTCAGCAAGCAGGCGCGCAAGATGTTGGACGAGGCGGGACATGCCGATTGCAAGATCTTTGCCAGTTCGGATATCGACGAATACGTTTTGCAATCCCTCAAACAGCAGGGCGCAAAGATAGATATCTACGGTGTGGGCACCAAGCTCATCACCAGCAACAACACTCCCAGTTTGGGCGGTGTGTACAAACTTGCCAATTTGTGTGTAAATGGCGTAGACACTCCCAAAATGAAGATAAGCGACAACCCCGTCAAGATGACCAACCCCGGCGTCAAAACCGTTTACCGCCTGTTCGGACGGGACACGGACAAAGCCATTGCCGACGTCATCTGCCTCAAAGGCGAAGTGATAGAAGAGGGCAAGCCCCTCACGATAACGGATCCGTTGGAGCGTTGGAAGAGCATGGAATTGACAAACTTCTACGTCAAAGAGTTGTACGTTGACGTCATCTCGCAGGGCAAACGCACCCTTGCGCCGAGAAGCGTGTACGAACTGCAAGCCGATTGCGCCCGTTCGCTGGACGGTTTTTGGGACGAGTACAAGCGTTTGAGCAATCCTCACCGCTACAAGGTGGACTTGTCCGACAAATTGTACGAATTGAAGCAAAAGTTGATAAGAGAAGAACGTAAAACGGTGGTAAAATAATGAATTTCAAAAAGGTCTTTCGCGGATACGATCCCAAACAGGTAGACAAATATATCGCCGAAACCGCCCAAAAGGAACAACAGCTCCGCACCGCTCAAAAGGAGCGTATAGACGAGCTTTCCGACGAAAACTACGCGTTGCGCCAACAGATAAAGCAATATCAAACGGACGAACAGGCAATTTCCAAGTCCCTCATTGCTTCGCAACAGCTTGCGCAGGAACTCAAATTCGACGCGGAAAAGTATTCGGAATTGGTGCTATCTCGGGCAAAGATATTTTACGCAACGTGGCGTGCGTATGCGCAAACACTGCTTGCGTCCCTTTCCGACGAGGAAGTGAGGCAGTTCAACATCTTGCAAAAGAAGTTGGAAAACGTGATAAACGCCTACGAAGGCAAGGACGTCGCCAAGGAAACGGCAGAGCGCGAATTGGCAATGACGGCGGTGCAGGACACGGCGCAGGACGTCCCCCAAGAGGCAACGGACGCCGACAAGGGAGCGACAGCAAGCGCAGAAGAAACAAGCTCGCAACCTGCCGACGTCACGACAACGGAGCAAGAGCATGCACAGGCGCAAGAGGCGGTTGCAGGCACCGAAGAGCAAAATGCCGATCCCCTTTCGACAGAGGAAGAATGGCGTCACGCTCGCGAAGTGGTAGACGTCACCCCCAGCGAAACGACAATGGGCATTTACCAAAACCCCATCCGAAAGGTGGAAGAGGCGTCCGATCAGGTGATAGACCTGCGCGAACTCACCCAAACGGACCTTTCGTTGGAAGAACTGTGCGCGGAGTTGGGCTTGATAGTCAAAAAGGACTGACGAGCGTCTGCGCAAACAGCACAAGCGTTTACGCATACAGCACAAGCATTCATGCAAACGCAAAAGCGTTCATGCAAACGCCTGCCAAAAGCGTTTTTTTTGCTTTTGCGATGCGCTTTGGGGGCTTTGTCAAGCCCGATACATCTTATTTGTGGCAAAAAAACACTAAATCACTATGTGGGAAACAATACTTGACGCACTTGTCGACAGCGCAATAGCGTTGCCTTTTCTGTTGGCGATCTACCTGCTCATAGAGTTTTTGGAAAGCAACCAACGGGCAAAGGCGCGCACGGTCAAGCTCCTCAACGGCAAATATGCACCTTTGGTGGCAAGCGGAGTGGGGCTTATTCCGCAATGCGGTTTTTCCGTCATGGCTACGGACTTGTACTGTCAACGCTATCTCAAACTTGGCACGCTTGTTGCCTTTTTTGTCGCCACAAGCGACGAAGCCCTGCCCATTTTGCTCACAAACCGTCAAACGGTGTCCGTGGTGTGGATAGTGCTTGTCGTCAAAGCGGTGTACGCCATTGCGCTGGGATATCTCATCAATTTGGCGGATAGGAGCGCGCTCAACGTCAGTTATCGTCTGGATGACGAGCACGGTTGCTGTCACCACGAGATAAACGAGAACAAGCACACCTTTTGGCAATTTGTCAAACACCCGTTGTTGCACACGCTCAAAATTTTTGTCTACATTTTTGTCGTAAACGCCCTTTTCGGCTTGCTTTTGTACTACTTTGAACAGCCGATAATGAATTTTACAGGCACCCTCGGCATTGCGCAGAGTTTTATCACGGCGCTTATCGGCTTGGTGCCCAATTGCGCAAGTAGCGTCATTTTGACGGGAATGTACGCCGAAAACATCGTTTCACTGCCTGCATTGCTGGCAGGACTTGTGTCCAACAGCGGTATTGCATTGGCGATATTGTTTAAGGAACGGCACCAGTTCAAGCGCAACTTTCTCATCCTCTTGCTCATGTATTTTGCGGGCGTGCTTTTGGGCATCACCGCCTCCCTCGTCTCCCTCGCCTTTTGATTTGCAAAAGGAAGTTTTAGCATATAGAATTTTTTAGGAGCGCATAAATTCCAGACATATGATAGAAGTAAAAGAACTGACCAAGATCTACAAAAGTCGCAAAAGCGGAAGTTGCACAGCCCTTGACCGCATAAGTTTCACATTGCCCGACACGGGCTTTGTTTTTGTTATCGGCAAAAGCGGAAGTGGCAAAACGACGTTACTATCCCTTCTCGGCGGACTGGACACGATAACCTCGGGGGAGATAATCGAAAACGGCAGACACATCGAAAAGTTTCGCCTTAACGAGCAAGTCTACTACCGCAATTCGACGATAGGTTTCATTTTTCAGGACTTTCACCTTGTGGACGACCTCACCATATACGAAAACATAGCCCTTGCGCTTCAACTTGGCGGTGGCGAGGACAGGGAAAAAGTGCAAAAGGCGCTTATCGACACCGACCTTGCGGAATACGAAAACAGATATCCCAAGGAACTTTCGGGCGGACAAAAACAACGCGTGGCGATAGCGCGCGCCCTTGTCAAACAGCCGTCCATAATACTTGCGGACGAGCCGACGGGCAACTTGGACAGCAAGACGACGGCGCAGATACTGGACCTGCTCAAAGAGTTGTCCAAGGAAAAACTCGTCGTCATCGTGTCGCACAATTTAAGCGACGCCGAGCACTACGCCGACGAGATAATAGAGCTTTCCGACGGCAAAATACTTCAACACCTGCACAGAAACGAACGCTTCGACGCGCGCCTCAGGGTAGAAGAGGACGCATTGGTAATTCCGTACGGAGAAAAGTTTACAGAAGACAATCTGAGCGACGTCAACTCTCGGTTGTGCGACGTAAGCATAAGATCCGTCCGACAAAATAGCGACAGATTTTTGCCGTACGAAAATTCGGAAGAGCGTGTTTCCCAAACGGGTTCTGCTCCGCTAAAAAAGGGACATCTCAAATTAAAACACACAACAAAGCTTTCGGCAAAATTTGCGCGACGCAGTCTTGTGCGGACGTGCGTTTATGCCGTTATTTTCGCCGCGGTGTTGGTGGTGTTGGGGCTTGCTCAGCTTATAATGAGTTTCAACGGCGGAGAAGTTGTCGTATCGGAGATGGCAAAGCACAATCTCACTTGCAATTCCTTTGTAAAGGACGCCAACGATATTTACGATGTCGTGGACGCCACCCGCCTTGTGGACGTAAACGAGGACGACCTCGACAAATTTTACGACGCAGGCTACACGGGAAAGGCGTACCCGTTGGTGAATTATGCTCTGTTCAATTTGGGAAGCAATGTCTGTGTAAGCCAACAACGATTATTGTCGCAAGTCAACCCGTATGATGTCAAGGAAAGCGTAGGAGTGCTTGTAACCGACGAAAGCTTTATCGAACAAAGGTTCGGTGCACTGGAATATGTTGCATTATCCGATGAACTAAAAGATTACGGCGTTTATATAACTGATTTCTTCGCCGACGCCTGCATGGCAAATCATCCGAGTGTCAATATGGGCTATGAATATTTTCTCGGAAGAACATACCAATATACCGGATATTGCTATGGATATATCAACGGTGTTATCAAAACGGGATACAAGGAGCAATACAAGGAATTTTTCGATAAACTTACCGATCCGAATGTTTCAAAAGAGGATCTGAAAAAACTTGCTCAAACGGACGAATATCTTGCATTTTATGACTATATTAACCAGTTTTTGAATGTTGCGTATTCATTCAATCCCGACTTTGTGAATTGTGTTGTAAATTCAAAAGTCAGGCAATTTGTAAGCACAGGCAAAAGTCTGTTTGAAAAAGACGGCATAAAATATGAGTGCAACGACTCTTGGCTGTCTTCGGCAGATTTACATAACGACATTACGCTTCAAGACAATGAAATACTAATAAACTATGACGTTTACAATGAGATATTCGGCACGAATTATACTGCACAAAACTTGAATGAATTTACTCCGCACGAGGTGAAATTTACATACTATTTATGTTGTGACCAAAATCAATCGAAAAAGAAGTGTGAAGCAATACTTAATATTGTAGGGCTCAATAATAACAAGGTTCACATAAATGTTGCAGATAATGTCTATCGCGAGTTGCAAAGCAACGAGATGTTCACATTCGGCTACTACTTTGACAAACCCGAGCAGACGGAGCTTGTTTTTAACGTCGCAAGCGAAAACGGGTACATTCCCAATTCGTCCATCGGCAGTTCCATCACGACAATGACCAAGGCGGTGGGAGTGTTCAGCAGGTTTTTCTATCTAATTTTCGGCGTTTTGTGTGTGGCGTTACTGCTCATCATGGTGCAGTTCGAACTGAAAAACATTCGCGACAGAATGCGCGACATAGGCATAATGAAGGCGCTGGGAGCAAGGGATATCGACCTTGTTGCCATATTTGGTTTTCAGGTGCTTGTTGCGGGGCTGGCAATGGTGGTGCTGTATGTAATAGGCTCCTTTGTGTTTATTGGACTTGCCAACAAAGTGCTGGTGTTGTCGCTAAACGAGCTTACCCAAAACGCCCTGGTAATGGACGTCGCCTTCCTCATCGTCAAGTGGAAGTACATTTTGCAAAACTGTCTGCTGGCAATAGTGATAATGGCATGTTCCTTCCTCGTGCCCATGTTGCGCCTGCGGTACATCAAACCGACAAACGTCATCAAAGCAAAAGAGTAAAACCACATCACGCCCCTGCAAAATTACACGGGAGCGATCACTATGTCAATACCTGCGTCCTCGTAACCATATCGCACCCCCAACACTTGTATGTAAATAAATAAAGGTACTACCGCATTAAACATTTTGTATACAAAACGACACCAAAACGGTTTGAAAACATCGATTTCAAGCCGTTTTTGTGTAATTGTTCTTTTTTTGTTGTGCGAACAATCTAAGCATGAGCACCCGTCTGATAGTTTTGCCCCCACACACTGTCCTGAACCCAGTAGCCCCAAATGTGTGTATCTGAACAAAAATCAATTGTAGCGCATACAATCACATTCCCTCTAACGGGGCCCCCACAAAGTCCCAAAGACTTTGAGGGGAGAGGAGCAAACGCCTGACAGCAAAACCGCCCGCGCTTTTCGCGCGAGTGGAGATGTCTAGGGCGATTTGCGACGCGGGGATGGGTGGTCGGGGCCCTTGTAATAGAGAGAGCGAGTGTATCAACTGTAAAACAATGTGTAATAAGGGCGAAGCGCATGATCATTAAATTAAAAAGCAATGACGTTGTAATATAAAAAGCTCGCATGTCCCCAATCAAAACAACCCGCAACAAGGGCACCACATTTCCGAAACCAGTAGTCCGAAAATGTCTCAACCTTGTAAGGCAAAGAGCGAGGGTGTTTCGCGCAAAATAATCTGCAACGAGGGATTGTCGTTTATATAATCTACTATAAAAATGTATATTGATATACAAAAAAACGGCGTGAAACAAGAAAGTTTCAAGCCGTTTTATGTCATTTTGTATAAAGATTGTGATGCGACAGTCCCGAAGCGAAGCCTTTTTGCGCGGAATACCCAAGCGATACCCGTTTTGATGGGGATATGCGAGCTATATATAATGACTATCGATTTAACCTATGTGCGTAGCCCGCCGTGAAACCCGTTTTCAGGGGGATATACGAGCGTTAGTACATGTCAGCAGGATTCCCTTGCGCCGTCGGTTGAGGCGGTTCGGGAATGTCGCAAACGACAGATTCGGTGGTGAGCAGTGTGCCTGCAACGCTCGCCGCGTTTTGCAATGCCGAACGCGTCACCTTTGTGGGATCGAGAATACCCTTTGAAATCATGTCGCCGTAGGTTCCCGTCAAGGCGTCGTAGCCGTAGTTGACGGCGTGTTTGGACATTACGTTTTGCACGATAACTCCGCCGTTTACGCCTGCGTTTTCCGCAATTTGAATGATGGGCGCTTCCAATGCCTTGCGAACTATCTGCGCGCCTGTTTTTTCGTCGCCGTTAAGCGTCTTTATCAGTTTGTCCACTTCGGGGACGGTAGCAAGCAAAGCCACGCCTCCGCCTGCGACGATACCTTCCTCAACGGCGGCACGTGTTGCGTTCAAGGCGTCCTCGATGCGCATTTTACGTTCTTTCATTTCCACTTCTGTGGCCGCGCCGACGTTTATTTGCGCCACACCGCCTGCCAATTTAGCCAAGCGTTCCTGATACTTTTCTTTGTCGTAGTCGCTGGTGGATTCGTTCATTTGATGACGTATTTGCGCAATGCGTTGAGCAAGCGCCTCTTCGTCTCCCGCGCCTTCCACGATGATGGTGTTGTCCTTGTCCACCTTTACCTGACGCGCTCTGCCCAGCATGTCGATAGTGGCAGATTTAAGTTCCAAGCCCAAGTCGTCGGTTATCACGGTTCCGCCCGTCAACACGGCGATGTCTTGAAGCATTTCTTTGCGCCTGTCGCCGAACCCGGGGGCTTTTACCGCAACGCACACAAAGCTTCCGCGAAGTTTGTTGAGTATCAACGTGGTAAGCGCCTCGCCTTCCACGTCCTCGGCGATGATGAGCAGTTTTGCGCCCACTTTGACGACCTGTTCCAACAGGGGCAAAATTTCCTGAATGGACGATATCTTTTTGTCCGTGATGAGGATGTAGGGATCGTCCAATTCCGCCGTCATCTTGTCGGGATCTGTTGCCATGTAGGGGCTGGCATAACCGCGGTCGAATTGCATGCCTTCCACGATGTTCAGTTCCGTCTTCATGGTTTTGCTTTCTTCAACGGTTATCACGCCATCGTTGCCCACCTTTTCCATTGCGTCGCTGATAAGTTGACCGATAGTGTCGTCCGCGGCGGATATGGAAGCCACCTGCGCTATGGACTGCTTGCCCTCAACGGGAGTGGATATCTGTTTGAGCTTTTCCACGCACACTTCCACAGCCTTGTCGATGCCCTTTCTCAAAATTATGGGATTTGCGCCCGCCGCTACGTTTTTGTTGCCTTCGCGGATGATAGCTTGCGCAAGCACTGCCGCGGTGGTGGTGCCGTCGCCGACCACGTCGTTTGTTTTGGTGGAGGCTTCCTTTATTATTTGCGCCCCCATGTTTTCAAACGGATCTTTCAGTTCTATCTCTTTTGCGATAGTCACTCCGTCGTTTATAACCAACGGCGTTCCGTATTTCTTTTCCAATATCACGTTGCGTCCCTTGGGACCGAGAGTGATCTTGACGGTGTCTACAAGTTGATTTACGCCACTTTCCAATGCCTTGCGAGCTTCCTCGCCGTATTTGATTTGTTTAGCCATTTTCTATTCCTCCACAATTGCCAAAATATCGCTTTGCTTAATGACGGTAACTTCCTCGCCGTCAATTTTGAACGTACTTCCGGCGTACTTGCTGTACAGCACTCTGTCCCCCACGCGTACTACCATTTTGATGTCCTTTCCGTCCACAACTCCGCCCTCGCCCACGGCGATAACGGTTGCGACTTCCTGTTTTTCCTGCGCGGCGGTGGGCAGGATGATCCCGCCGACGTTTTGTTCCTTCTCTTTGGATTGTTTAACAACAACCTTGTCAAAAAGCGGTTTAAGTGTCATTTATTTACCTCCAAAATTATTATTGACAATTTTTAGCAGTCCTAACCCTTGACTGCTAAATATATTATACTACACATTTTGCAAATGTCAACACAATTGCTTGTTGTTTCGCTACTTTTTTTGACGAAAATATTTTTTTAAAACTGTTGTTTTTTTTGTGTCAAAATGATATACTGTAATCAAATATAATACAAAGGAGTTTACATATGCAAAATATAGTTTTTACACTTGGATCTTTCAATTTTCTTGTGTGGCATCTCATCGTTTTGCTTGCCGTTATCGCAGTGATAGTGGTCATCTGCGTGGTAGCCGTTTTTGCGCGCAAAAAGTCTGCCAAAGAGTCTGTCGCCAGCACCGAGCCCGTCCAAAAGACGGACGAGCAGGTTGAAGAGCAACCCGTGCAAGAAGAAGTTGCCGAAACAAGCGACGAGGTAAGCGAAGAAGGCGTAGTAGTGGTAGAGGAAAGCGAGGAAGAAGTTGCCGAGTACGACAACGCCGAGCCGGAGGCTACCGAGGAAGAAGTTGCCGAAGAAGAGGCGGAAGAGGAAGCCAAAGCGGAGCAGGAAGGACGTCCTGCCGAGGAACGCAAGCGCCCCAAAAACTATCACATATCCCTTCGTGCCGACGGCAAGTGGCAGGTCAAATTGAGCAAGGGCGCCAAACCCCTCAAACTTTTCGACACGCAGGCGCAAGCCATCGCCTTTGCCAAGGAAAAGGCAAAAAATCAAGAGGGTACCATCACCATTCACAAGGTAAACGGACAGATCCGCAAGCAAAAGTATTGAGCAACAACAGTACGGTAGCAACCTTCGTATAGGGCGTCGCAAAGCGAGGCAGGTTTATTGCACGGTTTTTTTGCCGTTCGACGGAGAGTTTTGCCCAAGAAGTTTTGACTTTTCGGCAAAGTTTACGATCACGTTCGCAACAAAAAAAGGTAAAGTTTTATGAATAAATGGGACAAACGCTTCATGGAGCTGACGGAGCAGGTTTCCACTTGGTCCAGCTGTTTCAAGGAAGACCGTCAGGTAGGCGCGGTGATAGTGCGAGACAAGCGCATCCTTTCCACAGGCTACAACGGTGCGCCCGAGGGCGTCAAAAGTTGCAAGGAAAAGGGCGAGTGCATGCGCAGAAAACTGGGCATACAAAGCGGAACAAATCTGGAAAAGTGCTATTCGGTGCATGCCGAGCAAAACGCCATTGTCAACGCGGCGCGTATGGGCGTTTGTTTGGACGGAGCAACGCTGTACTGTACGCATCAACCCTGCGTTATCTGCGCCAAGCTTATCGTAAACGCAGGCATCAAGCGCGTGGTGTACAAGCAGGGCTATCCCGACGAATTTGCCGTGGAGGTGCTCCACGAAGCAGGCGTGTTGGTGGAGCGTTACAGCGAAGACTGATTTTTTCGACGCGCCGTCACGACCTTGCCCCCTCCGCACAACGCAACCCGACGTTGCGCTTACATCATTATGTGTTTTTTTGCCCGAAACCCCGCGATCATCGCGGGGCTTTTTGCATACAAAAGGGCGCCAACAACTCACGGTCTCCCCCGTCGCCAAATCGCTTGACAGCGTAATTTTCGTGCGGACGAATGGCATTTTAGTGTAAATCAACATCGAAAACGACTTGAAAGAACACTTTTCAAGCCGTTTGTTGTATAATGGCAAATCATGCTTTCAATGGCAACACAAAAAAAACAAAACCCTCCGCGGTAGAGTATCTATTGCTATTTTGTCCGATACCCCTGCACGGAGAGTTTTATGTCAAACTTGTTTTGTCAGGTTTTATTCGCTTCTGCCTACCAATTCGTCAATTGTGGTGTCAAAAAAATTTGCCAAAGCTATCAATTGTTGTATCGATGGTTCGGTATATCCTGTTTCCCAATGAGATAGCGTCTGCATAGAAACGTTTAATTTTTCTGCCAATTGACGTTGCAATATTCCCTGACTTATTCGCCAATTTCTGAGATTTTCTGCAAACTTCATATTTTCCCCTTCTCTATATTTTTCTCAATTTTTGATAATATTCTATTGACATTATCATTTATTGATTGTATAATTTGTTTAGACTATCAAAAATTGATTGTCGCATCTGTCGATACGATTATTTATATTGGTTTTTGAATAGTCCAAACGCCTGATGAAGCGTAAATAAAATAAAAGGAGAACAAGACTACATGAAAAAAACGATTATTGCTTTGATTTGTGTCGTAACGATTTGTGCGACAATATTATGCGGTTGTAGCCTATTTGAAAGTGTAGGTGGAAGTAAAAGTAAACCCGTGCCGAAGATTGAACTTACTATTCACGACGGCAGTAGTACCAGAACTGTTGAAGTAACCCCGGGAATGAAAACTGCAATAACGCCCCACACAAAGAAAGATCACTACCTTAAAGGGTATTTCGATCAAGAACAAAATGGCACCAAGTACATCGATTCTGCTGGCGTTTCTTTGATAGAGTGGAAAAGCACAAACCCAACAGAGTTGTATGCTCAATGGGGCAATATCTACGATTTGCTATTTGAGGAATCACCCGACTATATCATGGAATTTGGTTTGTCAATGGGACATGATGTAGTGGGAGTTGAACTTGGTTTGGAAATTGTCAATGCAATAATAGGCAACCCCGAGGCTCTTGTAGAGGTTACGGCAAAATTCAAGGCAAAAGGTGCTTTCAAGGGATATCAAGCAAACATTTGGATAAGCGACAAATCGAGTACTTCCGGAGAGCAGATAGCGCGACTCGACCAAGGCTTATCAACATCATATACAGAATACACCATTAGCGACATAGTAGAGTCGAGAATTTTTAAGAATGGCAAAATGTATTTGTATGTCGAACACGGTGATTTCTTTGGAATGGGGTATGCAAAAGATATAACTTTGTCATTCAAGTTTGTGGAAGAACCATCATTAACCCCCTACGAAGATAGTTCTGCATTGATTTAACGGAGTTTGAAAGTAAATTTCAATAAAGCAAACAAATCATTAAACGGACTTGCGTGTTAAATGCGTTTGTGCTACTCAATATCAAAAAAACGCGGTTGCGCTGTTGTATTCAAACACTATGCAACCGTGTTTTTATTTGCGAAGCCTGTTTTGCAGGTTGTCGAAACAGCACGCCCAACTTGCGCGAATGGTGCGGACAAATTAGTTGCATTGTCGTCGTTACGCAAGGCAAAGGGCGTCGGTGGGGCGCCCTTTTTCGCATGGTCGATGTTGTCTAAATCAAGGAGCGGTCTGCCAAATACCGCATCGGGATGTCGAACACGTCCACGCCTCCGCGATAGCCGTCGGCTTTCAGCGCGGGCAATATTTTGGCATAGGCAAGCATGATCTGCGCGGTGTAGTCGGTGTTGCAGTCCAATTTTACGTCGCATATCGCCTCGAACCCCTCACCGCAAGCAACCACCCGTCCGCGATGAGCGGTGCACTTTTTGAGTTCGCGAACCTTTTGCGGAGAGCAGAAAATCACTTCCGTTTCGTAGTCGGCAAAGTAGTCGGGCATGGTTTTTATCTTTTTTTCCGCGTCCACCTTGTCCGACTCCACGCAGGCGACGTAGCACACCCGTTTGTGCAATTTTGTCCCGTCCCTTTCGCCCTGACGTATCTGTTCCAACGCGTCCTCTTTGGGCAGGGTAAATTGGACGGCGTCCAACACCCCGTCTATGCACCTGATGGCGTTGCTGTGTCCTTGCGAGACGCCCTCTCCCCACAAGGTGGTAACGCTTTTTGCACCCACTCCGAATACGCCCCTTGCTAGGCTCAGCAGTCCCGGATCCCAGCCCACGGCAACAACGGACAGGTTGTTGCGCTTTGTGCCGTTCAGCCAATTTTTGTAGTCGGCTATCTTTGCGTGGGTGTCGAAGCTGTCCACCGTGTCCAGTTTTTCAAAAAGGCGGGCGTACTGCGTCACTTCGTTAAAACTTCCCAACGCTATCATTGCTATGTCAAAGTCGCCGTCCCTTTGGATATCCTCCAACGGACGGTACAATTTGTTGTCCAACCTGCGACGCGAATACACCGCGACAAGTTGCAGTTCGCTATCCCGCAAGATGAATTTTTCCAAGCTTTTTCCCAAGTTGCCGTAGCCGACAACAGCCAATTTTAACGTCATCATATCCTCCGATAGGTAATATATGCGCGTTAGCCTTGCCAAAATAAACAAAAAAGCGACAAAACAAAAAAATTATGACAAAAAATTGTTTTAGATACTTTATTTTTTTTAAGAAATAATGTAATATATTATTGTCAATAGTATTTTGCACATAGCTGTGCATAATATACAAACGGAAGATAGGTACTGACATGCTGGAATTTTTGAAAAACTTTTTTACATGCGAAACGGGTACGCTTGTCACGCGATTGTTGTTTGTGGCGGTGGCGACTTTTATTTTCTACATGTTTTTCTACTACGCAAAAAAGCGTAATTTGCAACTGTTCACCTACATCGTCATTGGCGTGGTAGTGGTTTTGTTTGCGCTCTCATTCCTTGTGCAAGCAAAAGAGTTGGCGTTTTACGTTTACTTTTCGTTGATAATTCTTGCGGTACTGGGCTTGATGCTTTTCTTGCAGGACATCAACCGTCACATATTCCGCCTGTCCCTCAAACGCAAGCTGTTTCGCGACAGCCTTGCCGATCACTACGGCAGTGAGGACCTCAGCAAGTCCGCAGGAGAGATAGTAAAGGCTTGCCTGCGCCTCAGCAAGACGGATACGGGCGCGTTGATCGTTATCGCCGATCACATGTCGGACGAGATATTGGATAGCGGTATCCGTATCAATGCGGAGATCACGGCGGAACTGTTGGAAACGTTGTTCTTCCCCAAAACTCCCCTTCACGACGGTGCGGTCATCATCATGGCAAACAAAGTGGTGGCGGCAGGATGCTATTTGCCTCTGACGCAGGCGCAAAACCTTCCCCGAGAGTTCGGAACGCGTCACCGCGCGGCAATAGGAGTTTCGGCGGCCTATCCCGACGCAACCGCAATAGTGGTAAGCGAAGAAACGGGGATAATATCCGCCATGCACGACAGCAACATCAAACGCTATTTGGATAACAAACAGTTGCAAAACATTTTGGACTGCGCAATGGGCTTGGCGGACGAAAGCGCCGAAGCAAGACTTTGGGGAGAGAACTGATATGAAAAAGAAAAACGGTATGACAACGTCGCAAAGGATAGGACACTTTTTCCGGCACTATTTTGTACTTTTGCTGTTGGCATTGGGTTGCGCCCTGCTCACGGTGCTTTTGGTCGCGTTTTGTAGCGGAATTTAGCTCGTATATCCCCTGAAAAATGGGTTTCACGGCGGGCTTCGCGCATCGTAAATCGAATTAGACAAGAAATATCACTCGCATATCCCCATCAAAACGGCTTCGCGGTATCGCTTGGGTATTCCGCGCAAAAAGGCTTCACGGTGTCGCTCGCATATCCCCATCAAAACGGCTTCGCGCGTCGCAAATCGCCTTTTGACATCACCGCTCACACGAACAGTGTGGGCGGTACCGCTGTCAGGCGTTTGCTCCTTTCCCCATCAAATCTACTGGATTTGATGGGGTGCCCCGAAGTTCGCACTCGTTGCAGATTATTTTACAGTGGGATACACTCGCTCTGTCTATTACAAGGTCCCCGACGGCGTCGCAAATCGCCTTGGACATCACCGCTCGCACGAACAGTGCGGGCGGTTTTGCTGTCTGGCGTTTGCTCCTTTCCCCACAAAGTCTTTGGGACTTTGTGGGGGCCCCGATATTTGCGGGGATATTTTTTTTTCTGCTTCAATGGTGTTGGTGCGATACAGACATTTTGGGACTACTGGTCTCGAAAAAGTGGTACCCTTGTTGCTGTTTGTGGTATCGCTCGTATATCCCCATCAAAACGGGTATCGCTCAGGTATTCCGCGCAACCCTTTGCCAAAGACCGTTCGCTTACGGCAGATGTCTCTTTGCGACGGTTCGATAGTGCACGCAAGAAGTCACACATGATTTCAAACCCATCGAGCATGCGAATATGCTCGGTGGTTTTTTGTTCCCGAGCCAATCAAAAATCTATTAGGCAGGCGTGCGCACTTGTTTGATTTATCATTGTTATTGATTATTATATAATATAATATATATTATCTATTAGTTATCTATGTAATTGTATTTGCTGTCAAATCAATTCCTATTAGATGTCCACTGATTACTGGTGTCGTCCATTGCATTGTCCATTTGATTGCTATTCGTCGTCCACTTATCTTTTATTTGATTGCCCATTCAATTACTATTTGATGTCCACATGATTACTATTTGACGTCTATTCATTTGTGATTTGATGTCCACCTATCTTTTTTTAATTGTCTTTTTATTTTCTATTCGCACAATATTCATTTTCTATTTGCTGTCAAATCAATTTCTATTTGACATCTATTTGATTGCTATTTATCACTATTCGCCGTCTACTTATCTTTTGTTTAATTGGTCTATTCAATTGCTTTTGGATATCTATTCAATTACAGTTTGTTTTTTCAAATACTATTCGTCGTCCACCTATCTTTTATTTCATTGTCTTTTTAATTCCTATTCAACGTCTATTGGGTTGTTATGCGGTGGCAAATTGGTCTGTTGCAAACAAGGTCGTCTAAAAAGCGTTTTGGAGCAGTAAGATACAGCATGATAACGGCGAAATTTGGCGGAACAGCGGTAACGCCAAGCAATCTGATTTACATCAAGCGGATAGTGGGGCGAAATCACAATTTTGTGGTGGTGAGCGCGGTGGGCAAGGAGTACGCGCAGGACGACAAGACGACGGATTTGCTTTTGCGGTACTTCGACACGCGCGACTCCGCCCTTTGGGACAAGATCGCGCAAAAATACCGTCGATTGACGCAGGTAAACGGCGTGGATATCGACATCAACGGTCTGCTCGATGACGCACGCGCGCGCGTGGATGCGTTTGACAGAAGTTATTGCGCGTCCCTTGGCGAGGAACTTTCGGCACGCGTTGTGGCGCGGTTTCTCGATGCGCGGTACATCGAGGCGGAGGACATTGTGCGCTTTAAGGACGGGCAATTGGACGCGGAGCAGACCTACCGAAACATTGCCGAGATAAACGGTGGCGAACTTTGCGTTGTGGGAGGCTTTTACGGCGGTTGCAAAGGCGGACGGCAGACCTTTTCGCGTGGGGGAAGCGACGTGACGGGCGCAATTTTTGCACTGGCAAGCAATGCCTCGCTGTACGAAAACTGGACGGACGTGGACGGCGTATGCGTTGCCGATCCCTTCAAAGTGTTTGCAAGCAGGGTGGAGACGCTCAGTTATGCCGAAATGCGCCTTCTCGCTTTGGCTGGTGCAGAAGTGCTTCATCCCGACGCCGTTTCGCCCGTTGAGGAAGCTGGTATTCCCATAAAGATTGGCAATTTTTTCCGTCCCGAGGGGGAGGGGACGTTGGTTTCGCACTGTCCGTCGCGCAACAAATTGCTTTCCGTTGCGGAAAAGCGCGAAAACGAGCATTTTGTCACCACGGTATTGCACGGATATCCCCGCTGGGAGATTTTGAGCAAGCTGTCTCGGTTTTTGAAAAGCGTCAGCCGTGTTGAAGATGTCGGTTTCGCATTGTGCGAAGTGTGCGACGTCGCCATCCTGCGCATAGAGTTGTCCGACGGCGTTTTGCGCATCGAGTCCCGACAGTCCCTTCTTCAAACGCTGTATCCAAGCCTTTTGCTTGACTAATTTGCGCCAATCAACTACAATAGTACCTAAAGAGGTGCCAATGAAAGTTGTTGTTATCGGGGGCGGAATGGCAGGTTTGACCTATGCCGTTGTCTCCTGCAAAAACGGATATGACGTCACGGTTGTGGAACGCAACGCGCGCGTGGGCAAAAAGATAGCCGTAACGGGCAACGGAAAGTGCAACATAGGCAATGCCAATGTGGACAAAAGTTGCTACAACAGTAGCGAGATCGTCCAAAGGGTGCTTGCGGAGATATCCGTAGAGGAATACCGCGAATTTTTGCGTTCTTGCGGAATTTTTACCTACCAAGACGGCGAGGGGCGAATGTATCCCCTTTCGGACAGCGCGTCCAACGTGGTGGACTGCCTGCGCTTTCAGTTGGAAAAATACGGCGCAACGCTTATCCTCAACGCTCAGGCGACGGCTTTTGCCAAAGAGGGCAACGGCTACGTCGTAACGGTGGGGGAGCGCAAAATTTTCTGCGACAAAGCAGTGCTCGCTTGCGGAAGTCCAAGTCAGGCAACCGCGCCCGACTTGATACCCTTTGTGCCGAGCAATGCCCTCACGCCCGTTGTGCCCTCCCTTGTGCCCGTAAAGGTGCGCAACATGGACGGCGTGCTCAACGGATTGCGCGTCAAAGCCAACGTCTCGCTGTACAACGACGGCTTTTTGTTGGGACAGCAAAGCGGAGAAGTGCTTTTTCGCGATTACGGCTTGTCGGGCATTTGCATTTTGGACCTGTCCGCTATCATTGCACGAAGAGCGGTGGCGCGCAAAGAAGGCAACTACATTTTTGCATTGGACGTGGTACCGCAGCTATCGGAATGGGAACTTGCGGAAACGTTGTACGGCAGAAGAGGTTGGCAAAAGGATAAGCTGTTCTACGGCATATTGCACAATAAACTTGCCGAACACATCGTCAAGCGCACGGGCAACGCAAGCCCTGCCGACTACGCTCACACGGCAAAATTTCTCACTTTCCCCTTTGAAAAATTGTTGGATTGGTCTATGAGCCAGGTGACTGCGGGAGGAGTGTCCGCGCGGTATATGGACCAACGCACCTTCGAACTGTCCAACGGTATCGTGGCATTGGGCGAAGTGCTCAACGTGGACGGTTTGTGCGGTGGAAACAACCTGTATTTTGCCTCCGCCTCGGCGCTGTGCACCTTTACCAAGGAGCAACGCAAACGCGCCTACTCCCTTTCGTGATAGTGCCGTATTGGGCAGATTTACCCCTGTTTTGCCTTGACATTCGCCGAAAATAGCGATTTGTAGAATACTATGTCTGTAATAATATAGTAAAAAATAGCAAGAATGTGACATTATTGCAGAAAAATCAAGCGTTTCGCAAATATTGCAAATAGCGCAAATTTTGCCCTTCGGGCTTTCTGCTCCGACAAACAGCATTGCAACGGCTTTGTTCGGCGTGTGTTCACGCGACAAAAGCAGTGCGTGCAACAACATCCTAAACAACACATACAAGATAACTATGTCCAATTACTACATCACAAAACCGATAAATATTCCATTGGGACAGGACGTCAACGACGTGCGCGAAAAGCTGTGTCGCAAGCTCGCCTTGAAGGACAAGGAGCTTGTGTCTTTTCGTCTGCACAGGCAAAGTTTGGACGCGCGGGACAAAAGCGACGTGCATTATGTTTGTTCCTACGTCGTCCAAGCAACGCGCGCGCCACGGCAAGCCGTTGTATATCAGCAACCCATTGACGTGTTGCAACAGGCAAAACCTCGCATGGATGCGCCAAGCTGTATCGTGGTGGGAGCAGGTCCCGCAGGGCTATTTTGCGCGTTGTATTTGGCAAAGAGCGGAGCAAAAGTCACCGTTGTCGAGCGCGGTTCGGATGTGCCCCTTCGTTCAAAAAAAGTGCAACGGTTTTTTCGCGGAGGAGATCTGGACGAGCGGTGCAACGTGCAATTCGGTTTGGGAGGCGCGGGCACCTTTTCCGACGGCAAATTGACGACGGGCATTTCTTCGCCCCTCACCTACACGGTGTTTTCGCAATTGGTAAGGAGCGGTGCGCCCGCAGACATATTGACGTCATCCCTTCCCCACGTCGGCACGGACAAATTAGTAGATGTCGTCGCCCGACTGCGGGACGAGATAGTTTCTTACGGCGGACGTTTTGTTTTTGACGCGTTGGTGACGGACTTTATCGTAAAAGAGGGCGTCGTTACGGGCGTTGAGATAGACAGCTGTCAAAAACTTTTTGCCGACTGCGTTGTGCTTGCATGCGGACACAGTGCGCGCGATGTCTTTGCTCGGCTGTACGACTTGGGCGCAGACATCCTTTTCAAACCCTTTGCGGTGGGTTTGCGCATAGAGCACAGCCGTCAATTCGTGGACAGCGCGCAATACGGCAGTGTACTTTGCACGCATCGCGATCTGCCCTCGGCAAGCTACAAACTTGTGCACAACGGCAAACAGCACAGTTGTTACACTTTTTGCATGTGCCCGGGCGGAGAGGTGGTTTGCGCCACGTCGGAAAAGGACGGAGTGGTGGTCAACGGCATGAGCAACTATCGCCGAGAGGGCGAGTACAGCAACAGCGCGCTCGTCGTCAACGTCACCGCGCAGGACGTCATTTCCTACGGGTTTGGCGACGATCCCTTTGCGGGAGTGCGTTTTCAACGGCATTTGGAGCGCAAGGCGTTCGAATTGGGCGGAGGAAACTATGTCGCGCCCTGCCAAAACGTGACGGATTTTCGTTCGGGACGCAATAGCGAACGATTGGAATTTGTCCCCACCTATCAACGCGGAGCCAAGATCGCCGATCTGCACGCCCTTTTGCCCAAACCCGTTTGCGACGCCCTGTGCGAGGCTCTCGACAGTTTTGATGGCAAAATAAAGGGCTTTGGCACAAGCGGTGTGCTTGTAGGCGTGGAAAGTCGCACTTCTTCACCCGTCAGGATAGTGCGCGACGAGGACATGCAAAGCAATTTGCGCCACCTTTACCCGACGGGCGAGGGCGCAGGCTATGCAGGCGGAATTGTCTCCTCGGCAGTGGACGGCTTGAAAGTGGCAATGAAGATACTGTCCTGACCGCTCCGTTACAGTGGCGACTTGCCTGAACATTCGCCTTTTGCAAACCGCCTTTGATCGTGTGGAAGTCCTGAAACAATGAACAAAAAACGACTTGAAACCTATCAAGCCGTTATTTTTTATGTTTCTGTGAGAGTGTTGCAAGTATTACTGAAAACGAAATGTACAAATACACTTCAATATCAAAGTGAAATTTGTTAGACCGATACAAGCGTAACGCTTTGCCTTGAAACTGGTAAGTCAAAACAATGTAACGACCTTATTCTATCCAGAGCGAGTATGTCCCAATCAAAACAATCTGCAACAAGTACTTCGCCACGAAACCAGTATTCCAAAAATGTTCCGACCTTGTAATGGTGAGAGCGAGTGTATCCCCTGTAAAATAATCTGCAACGAGTGCAAACTTCGGGGTCCCCATCAAGTCCCAAAGACTTGGTGGGGAAAGGAGCAACCGCCAGACAGCAATACCGCCCGCACTGTTTGTGCGAGCGGTGATGTCAAAGGCGATTTGCGACGCCGTCAGGGACATTGTGATGGCGGAGAGTGTTTTATTTCTTCACTAACACTAATTATACGTTTATAACCCCAGCTCATCGAATAGGGGTGGGTGGTCGGGGACCTTATGATAGAGAGAGCGAGTATGTCCCCAATCAAAACAATCTGCAACAAGTGCGTAGCACGCCGTGAAGCCGTTTTGATGGGGATATGCGAGCGTTATTTTTTGCGCGGAATACCCGAGTTATTATAACGCACTGAGTATATCCGTTATAAATTTGGATAGCTCTATGTCGCGCCAGTTGTTGTGGTGTGTTTCTTTTTCGTCGTCGCCCATAGAGGCGTGGTGTTGGTTAAAGTAATCTTTGGCAGTGAGCGTTCTTTGCGTTGCCTTTGCCAACATGAAACCTGCCAACGAGCAGTCGTTTCCGTCGCCCGAGTGACGGCAACAAAGTATTGCCAATTTGTATTCGTTTTCCTCTATTTCGGGTGTAGTTTCGCCCAGTTTTACCATATCGCTGTCCAACAAGTCTCCCATGGTGAGGTTTGTCGCTATCTCCGTCATTCTTCTACCGTTCAGTTCGTCTATGCGCAAGTTGGATACCTTTTCGTTAAGTCCCTTTACGCGTGTACAGGAGGCGTCACCCTCTTGTCCGTGCACATGATCAGGCGCCACAGTCTCGTGTCTGCAATCGAACCAAATGTAGCCGTAGCAGGTAAAGACGTGGTCGTGCGTATCACTGCAAATCAGTTGCGCGTCGTAGTAGAGGTCGTGTTTTTTGTCGTGGATGTAGTAGTTGCCCTTATCGTCTTTGTACACTTCGTCATGGCGGTTGTGTTCCTTGTTTGCGTCCTCAGCCACCTTTTCCCAGCCGTCGCCCCCGTGTCTTGTCGCTTCCTGACGTTTGTAGCCCATGGCGATACCCACATATATAGCGTCCAGTTCTTTGCCGAGTTTGCCTATCTTCACTGCGGATAGCTCTTTGAGCAAGCCGTTGGCTGTGTCGAGGTCCAGCACCTCGCCCAATGCCGTGTCGTTTACAGTATCTTTGATGTTTGTGCTGTTGAGTTCGTTTACATGCAGGCGCGAAAGGCGTCCGAGCAAACTGTTGGAAGGAATGTAGTAGTTGTCGCTGTCACTGGGTTTCCACTCGCCCTCGTGAGAGTGTTCCGTGTTGCACGCTTCGTACCACTGTATGCCGAAGCAGGAAGGTTCGTGGGTGTGTGGCGTTTGACCGCACGTCCAGTTTCCGCTTTCGTCTTTCGAACAGCTGTCCAAACTGTGAGTGTGTTCCTCTTGTCCGCAAAGGTTTACCGCTTCAAACCAATTGTCGCCGTCCTGCATTGCATACACAATGCCCGTGCCTGTGTCGCGAGATTTTACTCCGTCCACGCTTGTGGGCGAGTAGCTTGCCATTTCGCTGTTTTCTATGGGTTTGCGCTTAAATTGCAAAAAGCTTCCCAAATACATTTCGTCCACGGCTTTGCCCAGATCGTGCAATTCCGTATCGGCAAGCGATGATAGTGCAACGGGCACGTTTTCGCCCATCACGTCGCGCAAAGTAAATGTTTGCACCGTCTTGTCCAGATTGCCCAGATCCTTCACCTTTTCGTTGGCGAGTTTAGCCATCATGCCCTCAACGGGAGCGCCCTCTTCCGTCGTCCAAAGGTACTTGCCCGAGCCTTCTTCCGTTTCTTCGCCCATGGTGTACCCAAGGAAGTCGCCGAGATACATTTCGTCGATCGCTTCGTTCAGTTCGCCTATTTGCGTGTCGGCAAGGCTGTTGAGCACGCTCGGAACGTCCTCGCCCAGCACGTCTTTTAGTGTGAAGGTCTTTACCGTCGCGTCCAGATCGCCCAGTTCTTTCACCTTTTGATTGGCAAGTTTAGCCATCATGCCCTCAACGGGAGTGCCGTCCTCTTTTGTCCAGAGGTATGTTCCGTCAGGTTGCATTTCGCCCATGGTGTACCCGAGGAAGTCGCCGAGGTACACGTCGTTTATCGCCTGTTCGATACCGTTTATTTGCGTGTGCTGAATGCTTTTCAGCATAGAGGGCACGTTTTCGCCCAGCACGTCGTAAAGGGTAAAGGTCTGCACCGTCTCATTGAGGTTGCCGAGGTTGTGCACCTTTTCGTTGCCAAGTTTCAGCATCATTCCGTCGGCGGGCACATAGTACGTTTCGCCGTTTAGCCACTCGTCCGCGTGGTCGTGAGCGTCGTCGCAAACTTTGTACCATTCAAAGAAGAAGCAGTCGCTACCGTGCGTGTGTTCTTCTTTACCGCAGACGTATTCGCCACCGTCGCCCGTGCAATCTTCCGTGTGAGTGTGTTCCTCAACGACACATTTGAGCAATGCCTCGTACCACACGCCTTTGTCGTTTTTGATGTAAACTACGTCGCCGTCCTCTGCCGATACGTTTTTGTACATAACGTCCGTTGTGTCGCCCAAAGCGGTGTAGCCCTCGCTGTCCGTTTCGCGACGGGTGTATTCCAACAATTCGCCGAGATACAGCTCGTCAATTGCGGTGTCCAGTTCGCCTATCGTCACGTCCTTTAAGCTTTTGAGCATGGCGGGGATATCCTCGCCCAACACGTCGTACAGCGTCAACTCTTTTATCATTTGGTCGAGGTCGCTCAAATCGGCGATCTTCTTGTTGGCAAGTTTGCCCATAAGACCTGTTGCCACCGTGTCGTCGTCCTTCCACACAAAGGCGTAACAACCCGAAAGGTTGTGTTCGTGATCCTCTTTGCAGGTTATCTCGCCCTTGTACCACACATTGCCGTCCTCCGACAGCGCAATGGTGCCGTCAGCCGACTTTACAAGGTACAGCGCAACTTCTTCGCCGTCGTGCGGTTCCGTTTTGTACAACTCCGTCACGTCGCCACTCGGCTTTTCTATTTCTTCTCTCGTGTAGCCCAACAGCTGTCCGAGATACATGTTGTCTATTCCGCCGTTTATCAATTCGCCTATCGTCATGTCGGCGATGTTGTCGAAAATTCCGCTTATTTCCTGTCCTTGAAGCAGTTCGCGCAGGGGGATATCCACCAATTTGTCAATGAGAACGGTGCTGTCTCCGCCCATAAGTTCGCCTACCGTGATGTCGGCAAGGGCGCTGTAAATACCGCTCGAATCTTCATCGCTTTCCGTTTTCCACACAAAGCCGAAGCAGTCGGCGGTGTGAGTGTGATCTTCCTCTTGGTTTTTGCAGGTGAGTTTTGCCTCGTACCACACGTCGTCGGCGCGTTTTGCGTAGAACACTTCGTCGCCTTCGGTGCGTTGACCGACGTCTTGCAAACCGAATGCGGGAGTGTACTGCGAGCCGTCCGCTTCCACGCGAGTCAAACCGAGCAGTTGTCCCAGGTACAGATCTTCAAAAACGTCTCCGCTCATCAATTCGCCCACGGTGTAGTCCACGAAGTTTTGCAACAGACCGCTTATTTCCACCGAGTCGCCTATGATGTCGCGTATGGGTATATTCATAAATTTGTTTACAAGCGCGTCTTGGTTACCGCTTGTCAACATTCCTATCGTAACGTCGGCAATAGCTCCGTAGATACCGTTTGATTGGTTGTCCTCTGCGTCGTACCACACAAAGCCGTAGCAGTCGATAGTGTGAGTGTGTTCCTCTTTGTCGCAGATGTAGTTGCCTTCGCCGTCCTTGGGGCAGTCGCTGTTGTGGACGTGCTCTTCCTTTCTGCACACAAGCTGTGCTTGGTAAGCTTCATCCTCCTTGCCTACAAGCGCCAAGCCGTTGGTTTCACTGTTTTGCCACAGCGTATAGTCGTCGTTGCTCAATTGCGTTGCAGAATATCCGTCGAGCGTTTCCGCCTTGCGGTGCAAGCTTACGATATCTCCCAAATATACGCCGTTGAGGATGTCGTCGGGGTTGATGTTGCCTTCGTCGTCTATCAAATCGGCAATGGCGTAATCTTTGATAAATGCGTTGAGATATTGACTGTTGTCGCCGAGAATATCCACAAGGGGAATGATGCCCAACGTCTCAAACGCTCCGCCCGTTTTGAATTGCAAAAAGATGTTGCCGTCCATTCCGCCGAGAATGGGACCGAGTTTTGATTGTCCCACAGCCCACAGCAGTGCGTTGTCTCCCGAAATCAACTCGTCGTCCTTGGTCCTTTCGAGAGGAAGCATGCCCATTGCCACCTCGGCAATGCGCACGTCGGCGAACACTTCGCTCAAACCGCCCTCTTCAAACAGCCTTGTGATGCTGTGCGCGGAAAGTTTTTCCAAAAGACTATCGGGGAAAAGCGCGTTTGTCGAGCCGTCCTCGTTGGTACCTCCGCCCAAAAACACGTTCAAAAGGGCGGGCACAACGCTCACCTTTATCTGTTTGAGAGCGTCGTCGCGGTTTCCGCCTATCAATTCGAACACAGGCACATCCAACACCTCGTCGGGCACTTGTTTACCGCCGAACAGTTCGTTGGCGTTTATGTTGTACTTTGTACAAAATTCTCCGAGAGTGAAGTATTTGCCGTTTTCGTCCGTTATGCCCAACTTATCGTTGTACAGCGTGCCTACTTCTTTGTATATCTCCCACAGCGATTTGTCTCCCAAATCTCCGAGGAACTTTTGCAGATCGTAGGATATCTCATTGGGATGTACCACCGTTGCGAGAATAACTATGCCTCCCGCGATGGAACCCAAAAAGAAAATAATGCCGAAGATCATTCCCAAAAAAAATGCTAAAACTCTTCTTCCCATAGTAACCTCTGTTATTTTCCTATTTTGTCTCGTCTTTCTGGCACAAACGAGTCGAATATCATATTGTCAAAGTAATCGTGCAAGTCGTCAAATTGTTCCTGACTTCTTACCGTCCAACAAAGTATCGGCACTTTTTTGCGCCATTTGTCCAGGGCTTTGTTGGTTTTTAGCGTCGCCGCGTCGTAAGCGACAAATTGACTGCCGTTCCACTTGCAAAATTTCAGGTTGGTAAGCAAGTGACTTTTTAGCGCGCCGAACACTCCCTTAAAACTGCACGCAAGCTGTCCGCGGATCACTTCGGGGGCGTTCTTTTTGAACCACCTGACGATAAAGGGATCGAAGGACTCTATGCAGTAGCGTCCGCCGTACCCTTTGAGCATGTCGTAGGTCTTTTGCTCCGTGACGCCGATTTTTGCGTGAGTTTTGATCTCCACAACGAGGTTTGCGCCCTTTGCCGATTGCAAAAACTCCTCAAAAGTGGGCACGACGCAGTCGGTATCCAGCAGACGAAGCTTTCTCAATTGCTCAAAAGTTATGTCGCAAATTTTCCCTTCCGCGCCCGTCATGCGTTTTAGCGTGTCGTCGTGAAAAACCACCAACACGCCGTCCGCCGTCATCTGAACGTCCGTTTCGATGCCGAAGCCCATTTCCGTCGCCCTTTCAAATGCGGGCAGACTGTTTTCGGGCACGCCGTTACCGTTGTCGAACAGTCCTCTGTGCGCTATGTAGGTGTCTGTGAGCCACCTGTACTTTTCGTTTATCAAGTTGACCTCCACAAAAAGGCATATGACAAATTGAACATGTTTGCATGTACATATATTTGTCAATTTAATATTATATAATGAAACATATTAAAATGCAACTGTATAAGCCAAATTTTTACAAAGTGATTTTTGCTATGTCGATTTTTTGATATGTCCAACGCAAATTATCCCCTCACGGTAACAATATTATTCGCCGAGAGTAGACAAAAAGGACTGTTTCGGTTATAATTAAGTAACGAATTTTTAACGGTACGACTATGTCACAACAAAACACACGAAATTTTTGTATAATCGCGCATATCGACCACGGCAAAAGCACGTTGGCAGACCGTCTTATGGAGTACACGGGACAGGTCGCCAAGCGAGATCTGGAAGCGCAGATGTTGGATTCTATGGATATCGAGCGCGAACGCGGTATCACGATAAAACTTACGCCCGTCCGCATGACTTACAGCCGTGACGGCGTAGACTACACCCTCAACCTGATAGACACCCCCGGGCACGTCGATTTCAACTACGAAGTGTCCCGTTCGTTGGCGGCTTGCGAGGGAGCGTTGTTGGTGGTGGACGCGTCGCAGGGCGTGGAAGCGCAGACGCTTGCCAATTGCTATCTTGCGTTGGAAAACGATCTCGAAATAATTCCCGTCATCAACAAAATAGACCTGCCCTCTGCCGACGTTGAGGGCGCAAAAAAGGAAATAGAGGACGCTATCGGCTTGGACGCGAGCATGGCTCCGCTTGTATCCGCCAAGGAAGGCATCAACATCAAGGACGTTTTGGACGCGGTGGTAGATCTGGTGCCTGCCCCCGACGGCGACGAAAACAAACCGCTCAAAGCGCTCATTTTCGACTGCCAATACGACAACTACAAGGGCGTCATCATCTTTTGTCGCATAGTGGACGGCGTCGTTCGCGTGGGTACTAACATCAAGATGTTTCAAACGGAGGGCAAAACGTTCGACGTGACGGAAGTGGGGATATTCGCACCCCGCATGCAACCGACCGATTGCCTCAAAGCGGGGGACGTGGGATACGTCTGCGCAAGCATCAAGACGGTCTCCGACACCAAAGTGGGCGACACGCTGACGGATTCGCGCAACCCGTGTAAGGAACATCTTCACGGCTACAAAGAAGTAAAGCCCATGGTCTTTTGCGGAATATTCCCCGCGGACGGGAGCAAATACAACGACCTCAAAGAATCGTTGGAAAAGCTCAAACTCAACGACGCGTCCCTCACCTACGAGCCTGACGTTTCCGTTGCGTTGGGCTTCGGTTTCCGTTGCGGCTTTTTGGGGCTGTTGCACATGGAGATAATTCAGGAACGTCTGGAAAGGGAGTTCGACCTCGATTTGGTCACGACGGCGCCCGGCGTAGAGTACAAGGTGTTTACCACGCAGGGAGAGGTGCTAATGATAGACAACCCCACAAAACTTCCCCCTCCAACGCTCATAGAGCACATCGAAGAGCCGATAGTGCGCGCAGAAATTTTCTCTCCGCCCGAATACGTCGGCGACGTTATGGGGTTGTGTCAGGACAAGCGCGGTGTGTTTTGCGATATGGTGTATCTCGACACCCGTCGCGTCAAACTCACCTACGACATCCCCTTGAACGAGATAATCTACAACTTTTTCGACTCTCTCAAATCGCGCACGCGCGGTTACGCCAGTTTGGACTACGAACTGAAAGGGTTTGCCACGGGTAAGCTTGTGCGTTTGGATATGCTGTTGAACGGCGAGGTGTGCGACGCGCTGTCGATAATCGTCAACGAGGAACGCGCCTACGCACGCGGACGTCAAATGGCGGAAAAATTGAAGGAAGCCATTCCCCGCCAGATGTTCGAAATACCCATTCAGGCGGCCATCGGCAACAAGATAATCGCCCGCGAAACGGTAAAGGCGTTGAGAAAGGACGTTCTTGCCAAGTGCTACGGGGGAGATATCACGCGCAAAAAGAAACTGCTCGAAAAGCAAAAAGAGGGCAAAAAGCGCATGCGTCAGGTGGGATCCGTGTCCGTTCCGTCCGAAGCCTTTATGTCCATTCTCAAAATAGACGACTGATAGTGTCCTCGCGTAACGTTTGCGCATAGCAATGCAACCGAGGCAAATGCGGTCGAAACAGGGCAATTTGTACCCTTCAAATATAAAATTTTGTTTGTGCAGTCCGTAATCAGCGTGCTATTTAGCGCGCAACGACGGTTTTGCAACGCCGAAGGGCAAAAATAACGCAAAGAAGGTGTAAACAAAATGCAAAACAACTTTACTACGCAAAACGGCATATCCATTCCGTCGGTGGGGCTGGGCACTTGGCAAAGCGCACCGCAAGACGCCTATAACGCCGTCCGTTGGGCGATAGACGCAGGTTATCGTCACATAGACACGGCGTTTGCCTACGGAAACGAAGCGGATGTCGGTAGAGCCATTCGCGACAGCGGAGTCGCCCGCGAACAGATATTCGTCACCACTAAATTGCCCGCAGACGTCAAGGACGCAGAGGGCGCAAAGCGTCATTTTTACCAATCTTTGCAAAATTTGGGCACGGATTTTATCGATTTGTACCTCATCCATGCGCCGTGGCCCTGGGCAGAGATAGGCAAAGATTGCACCGACGGCAACATCGTCGTGTGGAAGGAAATGATAAAATTCAGGCAACAGGGACTGGCGCGCGAGATAGGCGTATCCAATTTTCGCCCCGACGACATAGAACCGCTGTTAAAGGAGACGGGCGTGCTTCCGTCCGTTGACCAAATTCGCTTTTTTGTGGGCAACATGCAACTGCCTGTAACAAATTATTGCCAAAGCAAGGGCATAGTGGTAGAAGCGTATTCTCCCCTTGCCACGGGCGGACTTTTGCTGAATAAGCAACTTTCTCAAATCGCTTCGCGCTACGGCGTGAGCGTTGCGCAGGTGTGCATACGTTACTGCCTGCACAAAAACACCCTTCCTTTGCCCAAATCCGTCAATCAGGCGCGCATTGAGCAAAATTTCCGCCTCGATTTTGACTTGTCCGACGAGGATGTGAGGGCGTTGGACGGTTTGGAAGGCACGGGACCTTATCGTTATTTGCGTAGCTGATTTTTTGCTTTTGGTGTATTTACGATATGCACGGTAACAAGTATTCTATCTATGTACATATTCCGTTTTGCAAAGCGCGGTGCGGTTACTGCGCTTTTTGCTCCTGCACCGATTATTCCCTTGCAGACCGTTATTTTGACAAACTTTTTGCAGAAATAGAGCATTTTTCCGACAAAACCAAGCCTATCTACACGGTCTACATTGGCGGAGGCACGCCCTCGACGGTGGGAACGAAGCGTCTTGACGCGCTTTTTGGCAAACTTCGGGAGTGTTTCGACCTGTCCGTAGCGGAAGAGATCACCGTGGAATGCAATCCCGAAAGCGCCGATCTGCCCCTGCTTCAATGTCTTGCGCGCAATGGCGTGGACCGCGTCAGTTTCGGCTTGCAGAGCGTCAACAACGACACTTTGCGCAGGATAGGACGATTGCACACGTTTGAAGATTTTCTCAACGCCTTTGACCTTGCCCGCAACGTTGGCATCAAAAACGTCAACGCCGACCTCATTTTGGGCTTGCCCGAAACAAAAGAGGACTTTTTCCATTCCGTAACTTGTCTTGCTCGCCTGCCTGTTTCGCATGTGAGCGTTTACGCGTTGGAACTTCACGAAGGCACGCCCCTTTTTGCTCAATTTGCCGACAAACCGCCCTTCACAGACGACGAGCAGGCGGATATGTACGACAAAGCGGTGCAATTGCTTGCGGAAATGGGACTGGAACGGTACGAAATATCCAACTTTGCCAAGAGGGGCTACGAGTGCAAACACAACCTCAATTATTGGCAGGAGGGCAGATATTTTGCATTTGGCGCTTCGGCAAGCGGTTTTGTGGAAAACGAACGCTTCACCCAACCGCAAAGCGTGCAAGGGTATCTTGACGCGTCCCTTTGCCGATTGCACGAGACGACGGAGTCTATCTCCTTGGCGGAAGAAGCCAACGAATTTGTGATGTTGGGCTTGCGCCTTGCAGAGGGCATTTCCCTTTCGGAGTTTTCCGCCCGCTACAACGCCGACTTTTGGACCTTCTTTTCCTCGGCGAGGCGTTTGGCGGAGCAGGGCTTTTTGACTGTGACGGGAGACAGGGTAGCAGTGCCCGGGGACAAGTTCTACGTTGTCGATTCCGTCCTTGCCGAACTTTGGCACTCCAACGAGTAGTCCTTTGCCCGCTTGTATGTGTATTGCAATTTTATCGTTTGCCGAACTACAAAAAATTCTTTTCTTTCTCATTCTCAACTTAATCTCATTTTTTTGTCGGCGTTTTATTTTTTTTCACTCGGCAGTGGTTTGCTTTATCTCGGTTTGTTGCCTCTCGTGTATAGTAATGTAAACTTGTTATTCACGGTTTGTCGTTCGTCCTGTTATTCTAAAAAATATATATTTCTAGTGGTTCCGTTTCGATTTTCTCGTAGACTATTATTCAAAACGTTTAGTAGAGAGGAATTTCTTGTCGGTGGCGAAATCACCGTGTCGGTGCACGTGGCAAGGTTTATATTCTTCTCTTTCCGTCTCAAAAACGTTGAACAATGACGAAAAATCGCATTTTACATACTACTATTTCAGACATAATATTCTAAAATCGTCAAA
>CANQJK010000016.1 GCA_947624235.1 uncultured Clostridia bacterium
GCTCGGACATTTCCCCAGCTGAACCGTAGAGCCAAAGCCATTGAATGATGTTATTGCCCCGAAAGGCACCTTTTCGCGTCAAAACAAAACTGCCTGCCGAAAGGACTAAAACAAATTTATGTAGGTTCTTTGCAAAAAGGAAAGCGCAAACACCCTGAAACCCCGCTAAAAACAAAGCGCAAACACCGCGAAATCCCAGCCCAAAATGAAAGGCTAACACAGTGAAAATCGCACCCAAAATTAAAGGCAAAACGCAGTGAAACCCAAACCCAAAATAAAGAGAAACACAATGAAACCCCAGCCCAAAACAAAGGGCTAACACACCATTTACTTTACGCCGAACATCGCCAAAAACACGCTCGGACATTTCCCCAGCCAAGCCACGGAACCAAAGCCATTTGTTCGATATTTCCGCCCCGAAAAGCACATTTTCGCACCAAAACAAAACTGCCCGCCGAATGAACTAAAACAAAACTGCATGAGTTCTTTGCAAAAAAGAAAGCGCAAACACTACGAAACCCCAACCCAAAATAAAGAGAAACACAATGAAACCCGCACCCAAAACAAAGGGCAAGCACACCATTTACTTTACGCTGAACATCGCAAAAACACGCTCGGACTTTGCCCCGCCAACTTGTAGAGCCAAAGCCATTACATAATGTTAATGCCCCGAAAGGCTCCTTTTCGCGCCAAAACAAAACCATCTGCCGAAAAGACTAAAACAAAATTGTGCGAGTTCTTTGCAAAAAAAGAAAGCACAACACCACGAAACCCCAACCCAAAAAAAAGAGAAACACAATGAAAACCCAACCCAAAATAAACAGCAAGCGCAGTGAAAACCGCACCCAAAACAACGGGCAAAAACTGTTAAACCCCAGCCCAAAACAAACAGCAAACACAGTGAAAACCGCACCCAAAACAAAGGGCAAACGCACCATTTTCTTTACGCCAAACATCGCAAAAACACGCTCGGACATTGCCCCTGCCAAGCCGTGGAGACAAAGCCATTGCTCGATATTCTCGCCCCGAAAGGCTCAAAAAAAGATTTTGCGTAGGGAAATAAAAAAGCCCTTGCCTATGGGATAGGTAAGGGTTTTGCGTTAAAAATTGATGTTTTTATAACATAAATTGCATACTATGTGTGGCATAGTATATCAGAAAAGGGCGAAAATCGCTATTCTTGGGGTGTTTTGAGTTGTTTTACCATTGTGTAGGCGTCGCGCGTCGGGTAACGTCTTGTTCGGCGGTAAAAGTTGGGACGGGTGCCGACGATGTCGTAACCGCACTTTTTGTACAACTCCACTGCGGGGATATTGGCGGTGTTTACTTCCAGTTCGCAACGCTCGCAACCCTGCACGATCGCAAAGTCGGCAACGGTCTCCAAAAGGGATGTGGCTATTTTGCGACGGCGATATTGCGGAAGCACGGCGATGTTGCAAATTTGCGCCTCTTCGTACATAATGCGCACGCAGGCGTATCCCACTATCGCGTCATCTTCCGTATCGGCAAAAAAATGGGAAAATTCGTTTTTGTACTCTCCCACAAGATTGGCAACCGTCCAAGCCTCCCTGCCGAAACACGCCTTTTCTATCTTGTTGAGCGTAAACACGTCCGCCATGGAAAATTCAAGCTTTTTTATCATTTTCTGTTTTCCTCCGCCTGAGATCGTCTGATGTACAACGGCACGAGTTCGCCGTCCAACTGCCCGTTGCGGTAGCGACTGCGTATCAATTGCACCGCCCCGTCAAAGTAGTCCGTTGCACTGCCTCTGCCTGCGCTTTGCGCGCGAACGTCGTCGTAGGCAATGAGGCAGGGGGACTGCGCGCTATCCGCATAGTAGTAGCCGTTGCCTGCGTCTATCACAGCCGAACCCTTTGCACCGCATCGCGCGGAAATGCAAATTGCCTGCAAGCAATTTACCGCAATGTAGGGCTTGGGCACCGCCGTGCAATATCCCTTTACGGTGGATATGCCTATCCGTATGCCCGTAAAACTTCCCGGACCTATCGCGCACGCGTATGCGGACAGCTCGTCAAAGGTGGTATTTGCCTTGACAAGAACGTCTTGTACGGCGTTGCACAGCAATTCGCTGTGATGAGTGCCTGCACCGGGCGTGTTTGCCACAAATATTTCGTTGTCGCACACCACTGCGCACACCAAATCGGCGGTGGTCGTATCTACAAAAAGAATTTTCATCGGTACACCGTTATCCTGCGCGAATCGTCGCCCGTTTTGACGATCTCCACCGTTATGCAACGTGCGGGAAGCAGATCGGCAATGTTTTCGCTCCACTCTATCGCAGACACGGCGTTTGGATCGTAAAACATCTCGTTAAGCCCCAAAACAGCCACTTCCTCGCTGTCCTCTATGCGATAAAAATCAAAGTGATTGAGCACCAGCCGTCCGTAATAGGCGTTGTGAAGGGCAAACGTGGGACTTGTGACCACGTCCTCTATCCCCAAGCCCAGCGCAAGCCCCTTTACAAAGTGCGTTTTGCCCGCGCCCAGATCTCCTTTGAGAAGCAACACCTCTCCGCCCGTGAGCGACTGCGCAAAGTCCTCCGCAAACGCTTCCGTTTCCTCCGCGCACATAGTTGTAATTTGTGCTATTGTATCCATGCACCTATTCTACTACATTTTTGCCAAATAGGCAAGTGTTCCGACCGCGCATAGCCCGGCAACCGCCCTCATAGCAGTCAAACCACCCACTTGCCCACGATTTTGCAAATATCTGACCACACAAAGAAATCTTTTTGCAGGGGATATATAAGAAGGTAAGAGCACTTTTCCGAAACCAGTAGTCCAAAATGTTTCGTATAAGCATAAACACTATTTGAAACGCAAAAAATATATCCCCGCGAATAATGGGGCCCCCACAAAGTTCAAAAGACTTTGTGGGGAAACGGGTTCCCGTGCGAATGAATATTCGCATGGGTGGCATGAGCAACCGCCTGACAGCGGTACCATATGAGAAATAAAGAACAATATAATCAAAATCAGTAAGTCAAAAAATGTCACGACCTTGTAACAGTAGGAGCGAGTGTATCCCCTGTAAAATAATCTGCAACAAGGGCTGAGCGCGTAACCGATAAATAGAAAAAGACCTTATAATATAAAAATCTCGCATGTCCACTGCAAAATAATCTGCAACAAGGGACTATTCTGAAACCAGTAAGTCAAAAAATGCCCGACCTTGTAATAGACAGAGCGAGGGTGTCCCGTATCTACACCAAATCCATTTATAGCGTGAAAAACACATCCCCGCGAACAGGGGTGGGCGGTCGGGGCCCTTGTAACGGCGAGAGCGAGGGTGTTTCGCGCAAAATAATCTGCAACGAGGGACTGTCGGTTCGTATAAACGATTAAATATGTGTATTTATAAAAAACGGCGCGAAACAAAAAAGTTTCAAGCCGTTTTTGATGTCAATTTGCATAAAAATTGTAATACGACAGTCCCGAAGCGAAGCCTTTTTGCGCGGAATACCCGAGCGATACCATTTTCAGGGAATACCCGAGCGGGTTATGTGTCGCTTTCACCCGTCGATTCTTGTGTTTGCGCGTTCTTTTTGCGACGGCTCGGATCCGTTTGCCAATGAAGCGCACGGCTCAACGGCTTGTAAACAACAAAGGTTAGAACGCTTGTGACAGTCACCTTGATAAAGTTGAACAGCAACGTCCACCACAGCGCGGTGTACATAACGGATGGTTCCGTCATGCCGTAGAAGGGCAACAGTATAAACTGGTTGCACACCCACATTGCACCGCAAAACACTACTCCGCCCACCACAATGCTGACGATAGCGCCCTTTTTGTTGCGACGTAACATGTAGATAGTCCCCGCAACCACGGCGTAGATCGTTCCGCTGATAAGATTGGATAACGGTCCTACCAAATTGGTAGACGTACCGCTGATGAGCAACTTCACAACGATTTTTACCACGTTGACAACTGCGCCCGTTATCGGTCCGTACATAAAGGATGCCAACAGCGTGGGCACGTCGGAAAAGTTCATTTCCAGCCAAGGCGTCGCGGGCAAAAGGGGAAATTCCAAGTACAGCAACGCCACGCCCAACGCCGAGAAAAATGCCACATGCGCAAGATAAATGGCAGAGCTTTTTTTGGTGACTTTGCGATCTCGCCTTGCAGTGAAACGCTTGCCCGACTTTTGAGATATGAGCAGAAAAGCGATCGCTATCCACTCCAAGCCGATAATGATACCGAGCACCGCCCCTATCATCGAGGGCAACTCTTCAAAACATAACAGATTTATCATGTTGTACCTCCCCACTTCAAAAATATGTCTGTTCGCAATATTCAAAGGGGGTTATGCCTTGGGAACGGTCAAAAAAAGCCCGTGGAAATTCCCAAGGGCCAATATCCAAAATGATATTAACATTCTTTTCTCATCCGGACTGTGACCGTCGGCTCGGGAATTTCACCCGATCGGCACCCTTTTAGAGGTGTTCATAGGCTTTACTATCGGTGTGGACTTTCACCACGCCCCAAAGAATTTGTTGTTGTGATCAAATTATATCACCCTTTGCGCGACAACGCAACCGTTTTGTGGCATACAAACAAAATTTTTGCACAAGAATGTTTGGTCGGGCTTAGTACGCGCTTAACGAATTCGCCAAATCGTACAAGGTGCGGTCGAAGGTTTTCTGTTGGGAGAGCGCTTCCACCATGTCCTCGTCGAACACGACGTTGTTTTTGACGCCTATCACGCGGTCCGTTTTGCCCTCGGCGAGGCATTTGACGGCAAGATCGCCCATGCGGATACCCAGCAGGCGGTCCGTTACCGTTGCGTCGCCCGAGCGTTGAAGGTGTCCCAACACCATTGCGCGCACGTTGATATCGGGCAGACGTTTCAAAATGTCCGCCATTACTTTGTCCGCCTCGTGTCCCTTGTCCAATGTGCCGTCGGAGCGGATGCCCTCGGCAACGATGATGATGTTGTCAAATTTGCCCTTTTGGGCATTGTGCGTTATGCGCTTGACGACGGCGTCGATGTCGTAGCCCAACTCGGGCACAAGCACCGCTTCCGCACCGCAGGCAATCGCGCCGTAAATGGCGATGTCTCCGCAATCGCGCCCCATAACTTCCACTACGCAGGTGCGATCGTTACAACTCATGGTGTCGCGCAACAGCGTGACGTTATTTGCCACCGTTGCCACCGCGCTGTCAAAGCCCAAAGTGTACTGCGTGTAGGCGAGGTCGTTGTCTATTGTGCCGGGGATGCCGATGACCTTGATGCCGTACTGCGTGCTCAACACCTTTGCGCCTGCAAAACTGCCGTCTCCGCCTATCACCACCAAGCCTTCAATGCCCTTTTGGCGCAGATTTTCCACTGCCTTGCGTTGTCCTTCGGGAGTTTTCATTTCCAGACAACGCGCCGTGCCCAACACCGTGCCTCCGCGGTGGACGATGCCCTCCACGCTTTTGGCGGAAAGCTTTTCCATGTCGCCGTCAATCAGTCCGCGATAGCCGTAGCGTATGCCGTACACTTCCAAACCGCAAGCAAGAGCCGAACGCACCACTGCGTACACAGCCGAGTTCATGCCCTGACTGTCTCCTCCGCTTGTCAAAACACCGATTTTTTTCATTGCGTATCTCCTTGTTTCATTAGTCAGTATCGCCGTTTTTGTTCAAATTATCTTTGTTTTTGAGATATTTGTCGTTAAACGCCAAATTTTCGCGTTTGTAGTAAGCCAATCTGCTTTGCAAACGAAGTTTGAAATCCTTTTTGCGTTTGTTCCAGGCACATTCGGCAAGAGCGTCCAGACGAGGCAAAAGTTGATAGAACAACTGTTGCTCGTTTTCGATGTGTTGCGTCCAAAGCGCGCCTTCCACGCCCAGCACGTTTGCCCTGTCCGCCTTTTTGACGCCCTTATATGCGTCCAGACGAAGCACCTTTTTGAGGGGCAAAAGGCTGTACGAACGGCTGAAATGCACATATTTACGAGGGGAAACTATTATCTGACGTCCCCTTTGCGCCTTGGCGCCTTTGCGACGTTTTACGGGCGTCCACACCTGCGACACGATGTCGACATCCGTTGTCGGCGTTACGCCGTCGTTACGAATGATGACGCGCTTGCCCTTTGCTTCGAGATGTTTGCGAAAAACCTCTATCATGTAGGTTTGCAATTCGTCGTAACCGTTCAGTTTGAGCGCGGACATGCGTTCTCGGCAAAGTTTACAGTTGCACCACCTGTCCTTGGGCACTTCCTCTCCGCCAAGGTGCACATAGGGTGCGGGGAACAACTCGCACACTTCGTCCAAAACGTCGCAGACGAACTTGTACACATCGTCGTTGCCTGCGCACAGTATCTCCTTGGATATGCCCCACTTTTTGCGCACTTCGCTCACTCCGCCCGTGCAACTCAATTGAGGATATGCCGCCAAAGCCGCCACAGTGTGCCCGGGAATGTCGATTTCGGGAACGACGTCTACGCAGTGCTCTTTGGCAAAGGCTACAAGTTCCCTTACGTCCTGTTTGGTGAGGTATCCGCCGTGCGGAACGTCGTCCACATACGTTTCCCCGTCGTGCTCCACCTCCGAGCCGTCGCGCACACTGGCTATCTCGTTAAGAAGGGGGTATTTGTCTATTTGCAGGCGAAAGCCCTGATCGTCCGTCAAGTGCAGGTGCAAAACGTTGAGCTTTACCTGCGACATAAGTTCGACGATCTTTTTGAGTGTGTCCAAACCGAAAAAGTGTCGCGAAAGGTCCACCATCAAACCACGATAGGCAAATTTGGGACTGTCCTCCACATAGCAATCGGCGCAGGTTATCTGATCCTGCTTGACGCCGAGGCGAAACACCTGGCGCAACGTTTCCACGGCGTAAAAACATCCGCGGATATCCTTGAACGTGACGGTCGCCACGCCTTCGCTTATCATGACGATGTAACCCTCGTCGTTTAGCGCGTCGTCGCGCGAAAAGATTATTTGAGCTTCCTCTATGACATCGGTAAATTGCAAAAAGTAACCGCAACTGCCGTAGATCAAGTCGGCAAGGCGCTCGGCTTGCGACAGATACTCGTTTTCGCAAAAGATCTTGCTGTTTTTGCCGATAACAAACAAACCGGATATATTTTCGGACTTTTGAGGATTAGGTAAAATTTTCATTGTTGCCTCTCAAAAGAAAAAAGCGTATTGACGGGCGATTGAGAAACACTCAACACCCATACCGATATTTTAACACAAGTTGCCACATTTTACAACTTTATTGAGCAATATTTGGAATAATGAGGGGGCGTTGGTGAGAAAATACCGCCTTGCACCCCGCAAAAGTTCCTCCCCTGCGCCCGTCAGACAGCCTTCCGTTGTGCCGGACATCGAAAAGACGGCTTGAAACAGCAACGTTCCAAACCGTCTTTGATACCGATTGTACAAATTATATTTTTAAAATTGTGCGAGCGTTATTTTCTAACGCGGGAATTTTTGAGATACTTGAACCATATCGCCAAAAACAGCGCGCCCACGGCGACGGCTACGGCAAGCGCAGTCCAACCAAGCATGGGCAGGGCGTTTACTCCTGCCGAGCGAGAATAGTTCCACGCCGTCACCACCGCTTTGTTTTGCGTGCCGAAGTCGCGCATGACGCCGAGGCTGTCGATGTTGCGGTAGTTATCGGCATTTTGTTCCGCGCCTGCAAAGGGATAGCGCCAATTGCTGTGGGATATTTCGTCGTAGCACACCTCGTTGCCCTCTTCGTCAAAATAGCTGTTGTTAAAGAAGTACAGCTCAAATTCCTCCCAACTGGCAAAGTCGCAATCTTCCTGAGCGAGGGGGGCACCGCTTTCGTCCACGACGTCCCACAACTCGGGAGCGTACACGGCATAACCCTCGGCAAGCGTTGCCTTGGCGTCCTCATCAGCCAACATAACGGAGGCTTTGACGGCGGGAGAATATCCTATCGCAAGGGAGTTTTCCGCCGCGGAAGTTGCCGTGTTGAGGTAGTTGATAAACAATTTGATAGCGTCCAAGTGGTCGGGATCGTGCGTTTTGGGCACCACCCATCCGTCAAACCATATGTTGCCCGTTGTGTGAGGCACATAGTAGGCAAGTTCGTAGTCCCCCTCGCCGTCGTTGAGTTCGTCGTTCCAACTTTCCTCCACGGCGTACAGCGCGTCTCCGCTCCAAGCGAGGTCTACAATGGCGTTGCCCATAAGCAGATCGTCCTTGCCGAAGTCCACTTCGTAGCCGAAAAGCTGTTGCTTTTGTTCCGTCAGAGCGTCCTTTACCGCTTCCAACAGGTTGTCGTCCACGGCGTTTATCAATTCGCCTGCGCTCATATCCGCATAGGGCACTCCGTTGTCGTCGGTAAGACCGTCCAGTTTGCCCCGTTCGTAGAGGTAAAACACCGTTGCCGCGTAGCTGTCGCGTATGCTGTCCTTCATGAGGATGTTGCCCGTCAACTTGTCGGAGAGCAGGTTGCCCTCGCCGTCGTCGTTGAACAATATGCCCCAATTTGCCTTGTTGAGCGTTTCCTCGTCGTAAATGCCCGCCCTTTCAAAGGCGTATTTGTTGTACAAAATGCCCAACGTGCCGTACATATAGGGCACAAAGTAGTCCGTCATGCTAACTTTTTTGCCCTTGTTTGCCCCCTCGGCGGTTATTTCTATCTCGCCGAAGGTGTCGCTTGCGCTCACCTTTTCGATGATGCCCGGTTCCACGTTTTCGCTGTTGTGCACATATTTGTCCTTGTTGACGGAGACGAAACTATCCGTGTACGCCTGCTCGTCAAAGTAGTACAACGGCTCCACCATGTCCAATTCGATTAGCTTTTGAATGGCGTACTCGCTGGGGCACACCACGTCCACGTTGCTGTCCCCCTTGGTGAGGCGGGTGAGCATTGTTTCGTTGGTGTCGAATGTGACGTAGGTGATGTCGATATTTTTGCCCGTGACGTCCTTGTAGTACTGTTTGAACTCGTTCAGATCCTCGTCGAAAATGTAGTCCGCCCAGTTGTAGATGACAAGGCTGTCCTTTTGCTCCGTTTTGCAGGCGACAAGCGCAGTCAGCGCAAAGCAAACAAGTAGCAACAACGCAAGTACCGAAAGAAACTTTTTCATTTCTTCACCTCCTTGGAGGTCTTTTTGATGTTGGCGACGAGGAGCAAAGTGAACATCACCACAAAGAAAATGGAGAACACCGCAAACCAAAAAGGTTCAAGGCTTTTGACTCTTGCGTCCTCGTAGATGTAGGTGGAAAGGGTTTCTATGCCAGTGTCCCCCTTGTTGAACTGCGTGATGATAAAGTCGTCCAGCGACAGCGTAAACGCCATTGCAAAACCGCTAACTATCCCCGGGGTGATGTAGGGGAAAACCACCTTTATCATTGCCGAAAAGGGGTTTGCGCCCAGATCCAGCGCCGCCTCGTACATGTTGGGATCCATGCGTTGAAGTCTCGGCAAAATGGACAGCACCACATAGGGGGTGCAAAAGGCGACGTGCGAAATGATCAGGCGCGTCATGCCCTGCGGGAAAATGAAACTGAAAGCGGAAAAGAACACCATAAGGCTTACTGCCATTACCACCTCGCTGTTTATCATGGGCAGTTGGTTGACGGTCAACGTTATCTTTTTGAGACGACGTCCCAGTGCGTAAATGCCTATTGTGGAAAAGGCTCCGAGCACAGTGGAAATGACGCTTGCCGATACGGCGAGGATAGCCGTGTATTTGAGAGCGGACAACAGTCCCGCGTTCAACTCGGGATCGAACAACTGCTTGTAACTATCCAGCGTAAAGCCGTTGGAGAAGCTGAAACGACTGCTCCCCGAAAAGCTGAACACGATGATGAGCAAAATGGGCAGATACAACAGCGCCAACACCAAGCCGAGGTAGCCGTCTGCGCAAATACGCGCAACAAGATTTTTTCTTTTCATAGCGCGCTCTTCACCTCCTCGTCTTTGGATGTAAGGTTGACTATCACATTGGATACCACCACCAACACAAGCATGACCAAACTCATAACGCTACCCACGCCAAAACTGTTGGTGGTTTTGGAAAAGTGCATGTTGATAGCGTCGCCGAACAGGAAAATTTTACTGCTGGACAATATTTCCGATATCGCAAAGGTGGATATTGCGGGGATAAAGGTCATTGTCACACCGCTCAATATCCCCGAAAGGGACAGGGGCAAAACCGTTTTCAAAAAGACGGATATTTTGTCCGCGCCCAAGTCCTCCGACGCCTCGATGTAACTGTGGTCTATGGACACGAGCGTCGTGTGCAGGGGCAATATCATGTAGGGCAGATAGTTGTACACCATGCCGAACAGCACCGTGCCCATGCCTAATTTTACGTCCAGAGCCATAAAAATCGCCTTGGTGGAAAGGGTGCGAATGAGAAAGTTTACCCACATGGGCAAAATGAACAACAGCACCAACACTCTGCTACTTGCGTGATACTTTGCCAACAGATACGCGCAGGGGTAGCCGATGGCAAGGCAAATGACCGTCGTCACAAGCCCTATTATCAGCGAATTGCCCAACACCGTCAAACCACCGCCCGCGTCGGTAAAGAACTCCGCAAAGTTGGCAAAGGTAAGTTTGCCGTTGTCGTCCAAAAAGGCGTTTATGAGAATTATCACCAACGGGACCACCACAAACACAAGCAAAAATATCATGTAGGGGTAGGCAAAAGCGCGTCGCGAAAAGCGAAACTTAAACTTCTTCATCTTTTACCTCCTCCAAAATGATTTTTTCGGGGGCGATCTTTATGCCCACGCGGTCGCCGATAGACCACTCGTAGTCGTTGTCCACAAAAAAGTCGTAGTAGGTGTCGGTACGCACGATGTACTGCCAATAACTGCCCTTGTAGATAGCGGATATCACGGACGCGCCGATAGTGCCGTCCTCTTCGTCGTCCGTCAGTTCCACGTCGTCAAAATCTACCTTGACGCGCACCTTGGTGCCCTCGGGCAAAGAACTTACGCAGGGGAACTTGCCGTCGCAAAAGTACACCACGTTTTCCTCCCAAATTTCCCCTTCCAACTCGTTGATGAGGCGCGCTTGGTGCATGATGTGGAAATCGAAGGGCTTGATGTACAGCCCGATGCGGTCGCCGACGTTCACTTCCACGTTGTCGTGTATAACTATCTCGTTGCGCTCGTCGCCGATAGTCAGCGCCGTCACCTGATAGTGATCGCCCTTGAACACGCAACTCAAAACGTCTGCCTCCACAAGGCAGTTGTCGCTGTCTGTGGGCACTATGCGAATGTCCTCGGGGCGAATGATGACGTCGATAGGCTCGTTGAATTTGAACCCCTTGTCCACACATTCGAACTTGTGCCCGGAAATTTCCACGCAGAAGTCCTTGACCATTGTGCCCGAAAGGATATTGGACTCGCCGATAAAGTCTGCTACAAAGGCGTTTGCAGGCTCGTCGTACACCTTGTTTGGAGTGCCGATTTGCTGAATTTCCCCTTCGCGCATCACCACTATCGTGTCGGACATGGTTAGCGCCTCTTCCTGATCGTGGGTGACGTACACAAAGGTTATGCCCAACTGCTTGTGCATTTGCATAAGTTCCAGTTGCATATCCTTGCGCATTTTGAGATCCAGCGCGCCCAACGGCTCGTCCAAAAGCAACACTTGCGGTTCGTTGACGAGGGCGCGGGCAATGGCTACGCGCTGTTGCTGTCCTCCGCTGAGGCTGTTGACGGAACGGTGACCGTAGTCTTCGAGGTCTACCATTTTGAGGGCGGAATTGACCTTGTCGGCGATTTCCGCCTTGGTGAGGTGGCGCATTTTTTGCACCGTTTTGCCCCGCTTTTCCACAGGCTCGCCGTCGGGAACAAGTTTCATTTTCAACCCGAAAGCAATATTGCCAAACACGTTCAGGTGCGGAAACAGCGCATACTTTTGAAACACCGTGTTGATGTTGCGCTTGTGCGGAGGCAAAAGGGTGATGTCCTCGCCGTTGAAGAGTATCGTACCGCTTGTGGGCTGTTCAAACCCCGCTATCATGCGAAGCGTGGTGGTTTTTCCGCAACCCGAAGGACCGAGCAGGGTGACAAACTCTCCGCGCCTGATGGAAAGGGAGATGTTTTTTACTACCGGTTTGTCGCTATAAGACTTGCTTACGTTTTTGATTTCGATGATCTTGTCGTCCATGGTTTCCTCCTAAAAGTTAGAGGGAGTCGTTATCCACAACACCCTGCATTGTGCCTGCGATGTATTTTTCAAAATGTGCTGTTTCATACCGTTGACGGAAAAGGCTTGTCCGACCTTTACTACGCGACTGTCCGCCTCGAAACAAATTTCCAACTCGCCCTCCAACACATAGCCGAACTCCTCCCCCTCAAAGGGAAAGCGCTCCTGACTTTGCTCGCCCGCCTGCATGGTAAGAATGATAGGCTCCATTTGCTTCACCTGCGAGTCGGGTATCAGCCAGGTGCTGACAGCGGTGCCGTTTTGCGAAACAAAAAAATCGCCCTGCGTGTACACTATCCTCTCCTCTTTCGGTTCGGCAAAAAACTGCGCCAACGTTACGCCCAAAACGTTCAATATGTCCTCCAAGGTGGCTATCGACGGAGAACACAGATCGTTTTCCAGTTGCGATATGTACCCCTTGGTAAGCTCCGTGCGTTGCGCAAGCTCTTCCTGCGTCAGATCCAGTTGCAATCGGTATTGACGTATCTTTCGCCCTATTTCCACCAAATTCGACACCTCCGACAATAAAAAAAATACCCTCGGCAACACCAAACATATTTACGTTACCGCCGCATTTCACGGCGCAAGCACGACGGCTTGCATATACGAAAATATTTTGTTTGCCAAAGGCAACGCTAACATTATACAGTGGAGATTAAGTATTGTCAAACGTTTTTATTAGAATTGCTAAACTTTTTGTTAAGAACGCTCTTTTGACGCCAAAACGGAACCAAACCGCCCGCAAAAAGCGCCAAAAACACAAAATTTGAGCCAAAAACAGACAAAATAGAACGGTAAAAGGACAAAATGTGAGGGGAAAGGAAGAAAAAAGATAAAAACCGACAATAACCGACGGAAAGAGGCAGAAAAGGGGCGGAAGAGAAGATAAAAGAAGAAAAACGACAAAAAACCGAGCCGAATAGAAGATATGTGAAAGTTATCGAGGATAGCCGAACAAAATCAAAGATAAAAGAGCCAAAATGACAAAAGGCGACAAAAGAGAACAAAAAAGGGAGCGAAATTGCTCCCCAAAAAATTGTTTACAGTGTAATTGCTCCGCATTGGCGAAGTTTAAGGGGATACACGCGGTCGGCGCCGTACTGCTCCGAAAGGCGACGGACCAAATAGCGCGCCTGGGGTGTCGGCACAACGCACAGCACCGTGCCTGCAAAACCTCCGCCGTGGACGCGCGCACCGCATGGGCACACCGAACGGGCAAAATCGACAATGTCGGCAATGGCGCGGTCGGTATCGTTTACGGCACAGTTGCGCAATTGATACATACTGCTGTCCCCCGAGGCGTTGACAAGGGATATTATTTTGCAAGCGGTATCGCTCAAAGCGTCGTCTCCATGCAAAAGCGTTGTGTTTTGCACCGCCGTCGCACCGCCGTCACGGGCAAGTCCGCCATTACACTGTTCGGGGGCGCCCGTCAACAATTGTTCGACGCAATTTACGCGCGACAACTCTTCAAAAAAGTGCTTGGCTCGTAGCGCTTGACGTTCTCCAACAAGGTGCGCCACTTGGTCGTAGCGGGCAAAAAACGCCTTTTCGTCCACATCTGCAAGGCGATCCGCACCGAAAAAACGCGCAACTTGTTTCATGTCGGCAGGTATCTGCGCGTAAAGGTCGGATAAAGCCGAGTGGCTTGCGCCCGTGTTGACAAGCACCATCGACAAGCCCAACGAAGGCACGTTCAGTTTGTTGTAAGCCAATCCGTCGGCAAAGTCCAACGCGACGGCACCGCCCAAGGCAATGACGCTTTGGTCGAGCAGTCCGCACGGCTTGTGAAAATAGGTGTTTTCGGCATACTGTCCCGCGCAGGCAAGCACCCGAGGGGGTATTGCGCCGTCGTTGAAAAGGCTGTTGATGACGGTGGCTATCGCCAGTTCGAAAGCGGCGCTACTGCTTACTCCCGCGCCTGTGGGAATGACGGAATCGGTGTAGGCGTCAAAACCGCCCACGGCATAGCCCTGTTGCTTCAAGTAGCGCACCACTCCCTTTACAAGCCCGGGGCTGTGATCGCAGGGCGTTTCGTCGTTGACGTTGACGCGCAATGTGGCGCGTTGCTTGCCCGCGATACAGATCTCCTGCCTGTCGTTGGGACGAAAAGCGACGATGATGTCCAAATTGACGGTCATGGCGATGACCTTTCCGCCGTTGTGGTCGAGGTGATTGCCGATAAACTCCACGCGCCCGGGCGAACTGCACAAATATGCCGAGCCTGCCCCGTACAACCGTTGAAAATTGCGCAGGACGTTGCTGTACCGATCCAGTTCGGCAATGTTTTTGCGCCCGTAAAGGACGTCGAGACGAGAAGTGACTTGGCTTGCGTTTGTGAATAGTTGCATGTACATATTTTACACTACATTTGCCAACAAAACAAGACCTTGCAACGAATTTGACGGTGCAAAAGGAGAACGTTGGTATCCAATACGGCGTAGTACTTCATTTGACGGTCCTCGTGGCGCGGATCTCGGCGTTTACGTCATCCAACGAAAGTTGGTCGGCACCGCTCTCTGTGGCATTTTTTTGCGCACGACGCAACGCACGCACCCCCGCGTTCGGCTCGTCGTCCAACTTCATGCTAAACGGTATGCCGTTTTCATTTACCATTCGCGTCAAACATATCCTCAGATAATCGGGCAGATCAATGCCCAACTTGTTGCATATAACGGTCGCTTGCAAACGCAATTCGTCGTCCGCTCTAAAAGATATCAACCCGTTTGCCATATTGCACCTCCTGTTGTTTCTTTGATATTATTATATACCAATTTGACATTATTTGCAAGCATTTGATAGCAAAAGTTTGTCAAGGGGGAAAAGGTAAAGCAAAAGGACTCCCGAAAGGGGAGTCCTTGCTAACCCATTTTAGAATTGCTTTGCAACGCGCTATGTGCACGCAATGCGTGTTTGTTGAATTGTTACACTCAATCGAAACGCACACTATTCAATATAGGTTAAAGTTGAAAGATTGCACCTTACTCAGCCTCTTCAACAAGGAAGAGTTGGAAATCTTTTTGACTTCCGGTCTTGTAGTTGGCAAATCTCTCTTGACCGCTGTTGGTGTTGCACTGCAACTTACAAGTAGGTGCGTCTTTTCCATCGTCGATCACGGTACTCAAAATGGTTGCAACGCCGTCTGCGATGGTTATGTCCCAAGTTGATGTACGGTTACTGTCGCTTGTGCTCAATTTGCCGTTACCTGTTGATGTAATGCCCAAAAGGTTGCCATCAATAGCAAACGTATAATGTCCGTCTGTCTTGCCAATCGTAAACTCCTGCACAAGGAGATTAACTTGACTTAACGATTTGCCGTCTGCGCTCAAAGTTGCCGCATCCTTAATAACAGAAAGAATACTACCGCTCATTTCGCCAGCCATCCAAATAGATGTCGTGTCACCGCTTGTGTATTTGTATGCAAACACTACAACTGCACCCTCAACCAATACGTCGGTGCTTTCTACCAATGTATAGGTTTTTTCAACATGCAATTTTACAGTAAGCTCTATTGTAGTTTTTGAGTCTCCGTCGTAGTCACCGATATATGCAATATAATTGCCATCGGCATTCGTAGCAGTGATTTCTACACCTTCAACAGTCAGCTTAACAAAGTCGTAACCTTGATTGGGTTTAGCCGTGATAACAATTTGTTGACCGTTTGTTCCGGATTGTTTGTCTGCGGATAAAGTTGCGTTCTCGTTTTCTACGATTTCAACACTAACAGCGTCTGACGATCTTTCTTTAATTGTGATTACGTTTGTGTTGCTGGCATTGTTATTTTTAGTAAGCTCGTAGCTGTCATTGTATTTTTTGACATAACCATTGACAACAATGAAGTCACCGATAAATGGTTGTTGGTCACAAGCCGCCCAATATATCTGAACCGTCGTACCTGCATTACCTTTTTGGTCGGTAATGTAAAGGTTGTATTCACCTTTACTGGGGCCTTGAACTGATTTTACAACATAGCCTTTTACCCATACATCGAAGTCTGAGTTACTACTACCTGTCGGCAAATCGGTAAGAGCCAAGAATTCCGCTACGGTAAGAGGAGCTTCTTCCGTGCCGTGGTTAACTTCGGGTTCGGGTTGGGGACCAACTTCCGAAACGGTGATCGATCCGAATGCGGCAATGTTGTTGCCTGCGGTGCCCAAACGAGTGGTTGAACTTGTTCTCAAATGAGTGATTTCACCATAGTTACCAAGGTAGAAAGAACTGCCGTCAGCCTTTGTCCAAACGATCGCTTGATGCTCTGCATCCCAACTCCAACCTTTGCCTTCGGTGGGTTGTGCATTGAGTTTAATATAGCTCTCGCCTGCACCGTCACTTTCGTCTTTTTCAAGATAGCCGAGGTCACCGACCTTGATCGTGTACAGAGTATCGCTACCGGAAACTTTGGCAAGCGTCCACTTTTCAGCCAGTGACGGATCGTCGGTCGTACCAACATAGAAACTGTCCTTAGCAGTCGTACCATAGTACCACTTGCCAAGCGTAGATTGATACACGCCGATGTAGTGGTCGCCTTCGCTCATCGGTTCAACCGTGAAGGTGGTAACCGTTGTCGGAGCGGCGGCAACTGTAACTGTGTACTCCTTGGAGTCCTCAACTTGTCCCAAAGTGACTTTGAGAACAAGGGTAAATGTGCTTTCTGTTTGCGGAAGAGTAACTTTGAGTACGCCGTTTTCTATCTTGGCGAAGGTCTTGTCGCTCTCCTTGATGGTCCACACTACCGTGGTGCCGAAGTCGGTGTCTACGGGCAGGGTGTAATCGGTTGCTTCGGTGAAGTCCTTGGTGAGTTTGCCCTCGATGGTTTTGATAGCCTTGGCTACCTTATCTTCATCGGTCAAGGATTCGGAACGAACGGTAAGGAAGCTGTACGTTACATACTTGTCTACCGTGTAGGTGACCTTGATGTTGCGTTTGTCGCTCTTTGCGGGGGTGATGGTCCAATTGCCTTGTTCGTCAACTGCAACGGGTGCATTGCGTCCCATTACCGTGTAGGTGATGGTCACGCCGTTTTCGGACGTGGGCATTGCAAAGTTCAACGGAGAAGCAACGATACCGCTTACGTTCTTGGCGAACTCTTCTTCTACCTTTTTGATAGCGGGTGTTACCTTGGAGCCTGCTGTGGGTGTGGTATCCGCTGTGCCTGCCTTGATATCCTTTGCGTCACGAGGCAAGATCTGGAAGTGATGGCTTCCGCTAAAGTAGGACAAAATACCTACTACAGAGACGTAATCTCCCTCTTTGTACTTGGCAACTTCGTCCTTGATAGCTTTGAGTTCGGCGCTGACGTTGCTCTCTTCGGAGGTGTAGAAGCCTTCCATGTAGTTGCTGTAAGAAATGTCTATCTCGGCGCCGTCTTTTTCGAGGGTGACAAGCGTGCCCGACTTGGACGTGCTTGCTTCCTTGACAGTCTTAACTTTCCAGTTGGTGAGGCTTACAAGGGCGCCTGTGTGCCATTTGAGCGCGGGGGATCCGCTTGTTGCGTCGTTGTCGAGAGCGTAAACGAGAGTGCTGACATCTGCCTTTTCGCCGTCTATAACGAAGTTGGAGCCTTGCGTGGTTTCCCACAAACCGGGAGCTTCTGTGCCTGTTGCAACGTATTCGGTGCTTGTTACACCGCTTACTGTGACGTGTACGCCCGGTTCGAGCAATGCGCCGTCCTCAACAGAGCCCTTGGTGCGGAACAAATACACACCGCCGGAGAGGTCGTCGGTAACAACGTATATAGAAGCGTTGTTGTAGTTGTTTTGTGTAGTGAACGGAGTGGCGATACCCACAACATAGCCACTTATTGCGCGAACAGTACCTGCCTCGGAATACCAAACAAAGTTTTCTTCCTGAGGATCCTTTGCTTCCTGAACTTTGAAGCCGAAGGGCTTGTCTACATTTTCGCCGTTGTAGGTGAACTTTGCATTGACTTTGACGTCTACATAGCCTTCCTCGGGAGTGGCCTTTACTTTGAACACGCCGTCCTGAATGGCTACATATTGGTTGTCGGCAACAGTGATGGAGGAGCTTTCCTCACCCACTACAAGCGTCAACTCGGTTATCGTCCAAACAATTGTGCAATCGCGACCTTTGAAGGTGTAGGTCGTGTCCAGATTGAAGTCTGCGCTGACAACTGCACCATTGCGCGTGAAGGTGTAATTCTCGGTGAAGCTGTACACGCTAAATGCGGGAACAGTTACCGTGAAGTCCTTGCTGGCATTGGTGTCCTTATGCTTGACGGTGAGCGTCACCGCGTGAGCAGAACTATCCTGATTGACCTTTGCAAGGTAGGTTTCACCTTCGCGGTCCTCAATTTCGATCACTTTGGTGTCGGAGGACGTCCACACCACTTCGATGCCGGGGAAGTCGTCGGTTTTGCCGATCACCTTGGGCAACGTGAAGTCGTTTTCGGCTGTGTTGGTGGAAAGAATGTAGTATTGCAAAGTATCCTTTGCTTCTTCCTCGGTTATTTTGCTGTCATCGTCTTTGCATGCAGCAACGACAACGCTCATAACCATAACCAACGCCAAAAGCAACGCGATCAACGTAAGTTTTGTTGGTTTTTTCATAGTTTTCTCCTTTTAATTTTTTTTGCGACTGTGCAGTCGCCGCACGGTGTTGCCACCGAATTGCCTTCTGTTGTTTACTCGACGATCGTTATGCCCGAATAGTCGATTATCAGGTACTGACCGCTGTGCGCTTCGTCCATCAACCCGTTAAGTTTGAGCACTGTGCCTTCCGTTATCTTGTTGTTGTAGCCTGCGGGCACCTTGACGGTAAATGTGAATTGACTGCTTTGGCTGTCGAAACTGTTGAGCGCCACTAACTTGTTGGCAGTGCCCACAATGGTCAACACGCCATCGCTCAGCGACACACTGCTGACGGTGAGATCGCTGTAAAAGTTGCCCGTGTACTGCACGTCGAACAGTGCCATGTAGTCGCTGTTGAAGGTGAGATAGTAGTTGTACTTCAACACGGTGGTAAACCCTTCCTTGGGCATGAGCTCTTCGTAGCTGATACCCGTTATCTGGTAATCGCCGTTGTAGGTGTCTACCGTGCCGATAATGTTGTACAAGTTGCCTATCTTCATCTTGCTTGCCGCGCTACTGCTGTAAGCCGCGTAAACTTTGATGTCGTAGGTCTCGCCCGTTTCGGGATCGTACTGTTGCGCATTGAACGTGTAGGTACTGGTCTTGTTCAACGAGGTGAGGTACGCTTGAAATTCTACCTTGGAGCCTACGTCTTCGTCAGAGTTGAAGTAGGCGTCGGGGTTCTCCCAAAAACCTTTGATGGTCATGGGGACGGGATCGGTAGAATACAGCGGATCGTCCAACTTGGACCAAGTGCGAAGCTCTATGCTCTTGGCAAACTTCTCCGCCTTGTCAAAGTAGCTCCAATAGGGGAACTTGTTTGTGTTGACACCCTTGTTGTCGGAATAACCGTTTTCCACCAATTCGAGGTTGAGCATTTTGTAATCGGTGTCTTCTGCCGTCTTGTACCAGACGTATCCCAACCAACGCACGCCGTAGTTGTCGTGCTCGGGACGTCCGCCCGTGCTGGATTCCAACACGATGTCCGTTGCGGCAGTGAGCTGTTTTTTGTTGAATTGCGAGGCCGCGTAACCCCACTTCTCCACACCGCCCGTAGACTCGGGAGTGTCGATGCTGTAATAGCGAATGGTTATTACCATGCTACCCACGCGGAAGTTGGTCGTGTCGCCGTCGGTGCATCTGACGAGAGTTGCAGGTCCAATGCCGTCGGTGAGGAAGTTTTTGCCCTCAAATTCCTTGGTGAGCTTGAAACTTTTGGTTATCTCGTCGTAGTGCTCGGTGTTATCTGCCACTTTGCCTTTGCTGTTTTCGGGATCGCATGCCACCAAAGCAAACAGACAACTGAACGCCAACAACAGCGCAATGACCGTACTGATGATTTTTTTCATTTTTGCTCCTGAATTATTTGCAGTGTAGACCTGCAAAGTTTTTTGCAGTGTAAACCGCAAAATTGTTTGCTAATTAGCCTGCAAAGTATCCGCTGGGTGCGCTTCCCTTGCAGTTGCTGTATGCGTCGATAAGAGCACGACTTGCGTCTTTTTCGCCCTTGACGGCAAATACAAGCGCGTTACCTACCTGCAAACGTGCCTTGGAAGATCCGTCAAACGCGGGAGACACGAAGAAACGATCAGAAAGCTGTTGTGCGGCTTTTGCGGCTTTTGCCGTAGAGTCTGTACCGCTGAGGTGCGTTACATATGCAGGGATCTCGAAAACGCTGTCGCGTGCGGGGTTATATCCGCTGGCGATGGAGAACGTAGCCTGGAAGGAAGGATCCAACAACTCTTTGACAAAGAGGAAGGTCATTTTGAGTTTGAGCGCTTGTTGCTCTGCCGTAAGACGATATCCGCCTTGAAGCATTACCAAAGAGGGACCTTGGCTGATGCAGTAGTTGTGAGAAGCGTCCACACCGGGGATGGGGTAAATTTCCGTGTTGAAGTTGCCCGTATCGGACTTTTGATAGCTTGCACCACCGCTGGAACCGATGCAGTACACGCATCCGCCGTCGTCTTTTTCGAGTGTGGCTTCGTAGGAAACGACCTTTTTGTTGTCCTTGGAGGTAACTTCGTGCACTTTGCCCACGCCCAGTTTGAACAGGTTGCTTGTGTACTGTCCGCTGATCTCTTCGGTGGTGAACAAAGCCTTGTCGTAGTAGCCCTTCAATTCTTTGAGCCAATCTTCGGTGTTTTTGTTGTAGAATGTGTAGTTTTCTACGCCGTTAGCACGGGTGTAGTCCCAACCGTTTTGCTGGCACATAGTGATGAACCAGTTAGCTTCGCTGTCGTAGCCGAGCGGAGTGCTGTTGGGGAACTCTCTCTTGATGATCTCGCATTGTTTCCAAAGCACGTCCCAAGTTTGAGCAATGTTGACCGTCACTTTGTCGCCGACGTCGATGTCGCCGTCGATCGCAAATGCGTCCACCGTGATATCGACGTTTTTCGGTTGACCTTTGTCATCCGTCTTGACGTAGGTGACTTTTTGATTGCTGACTTTGGTAACTGTGGTGCCGTTGATGGTTCCGAACAGAGCGGAATCCGTCGTTTTGCCTTCGCTTGCAAGTTTGAGGCAGATGTATTTGAGAGCGGATGTGTTGGTGTACATCAACTCTGTGGACTTGACGAACGGAAGCGTGAGCATAGCTTCTTCATCCAAGCCGTAACGCTCGTAGTCGGCGTAGTTTCTTGCCTTACCTTCGTTCCAGTAGCCGGAAACAAAGTCTCTCAACTCGTCCTCGGTGTATCCTACGCGTACGGCATTGCCGTCTTTGTCGTTGACAGTTTCCTCACTGTAAAGGAGGGTGTTCAAATTGACGACAGCGCCCGTTTTGAGGTACTCGGCAACGTGGTCGGGATAGCAGTAAGCAAGGTCAGGTTGCTGACGTGCAGGCAGGTCGCTCAGTATCTTTTCCTTTACGTCGTCGTAGTCGCCTGCGGAAGAGTGTTGCACTTTCCAGCCGGGATACTTTGCCTCAAAGGACTGTATCGCAAGAAGTGTTTTTTCCTGCAATGCCTGTCCTTGCGACGAATAGAAATAGATAGTATGCGCCGCGTCTTTTGCAGTTTCTTCGTCATCTTTGCAGGCGGCAAGCGCCACAACTGACAAGACCATGACTACCGCAAGAAGCATTGCTAAAAATATCTTGGATTTTTTCATGTTGTTCTCCTTTTTTTTGTTATTTACTCTACGCACCTTGCGATGCGAAAAAGTTCTTTGTTAGTTTGCGCAATATCGCGCAAAAAGTGCGTTGATCGTGCCGATATCTCAGCCCTTGGTACCGCTCTTGGACACACCGCGCATGATGTACTTGCGACAGGTGATGAATAGTACGAACAGGGGCAGGCTTACCATGCAGACAGCGGCCATTTTGAGGGTGTTGAGCGTTTCGCTGGTGCCGTAGAGGGGACTGCCGTCCGCGCCGTGGTTGAGCACTTGGTTTACGTCGGTAAATCCGCGCGTCACCCAGTTGGTTATCATCTGCCACTCGGCGTCATTGACAAGACGAGGCCAGATGTAGCTGTTCCAGGTGCCGATGAATTTGAGTAGTGTTATGGACACCAACGTGGGTGCAGTAAGAGGCACCATCACCTTGATAAGGTACCCCATGTCGCTCAAACCGTCCACCTTGGCGGCTTGATACAGCGAGTTGGGTATCTGCATGAAGTTGTTGCGTAGCAGGTAGATGTAGTACACGCTGACAAGGAAGGGCAATATCAACACAACGTAGGTGTTTTTCCATTGCAACTCCGCAACGGTGAGGTAGTTGCTCAACGTGAACATTTCGCCGGGGATCATCATCGTGGCGAGCATCAACGCAAACAGGGCGTTTTTGCCTTTGAAGTTCATGCGGGCAAGCGCGTAAGCCGTTATGACGGTGATTATGACGCCCAGCGCCGTGGACAAAAATCCCACCACCAACGTGTTGACAAGCGTCTGCGTAAAGGACGTTCCGCTCGTTCCGCCTTGGTTGACGACGACGGAGTAGTTTTGGAACTGCCATGTCGTGGGGAAGAAGGAAGGCACCGATCGACGGAATTCCTGCTCTGTCTTGAAGGAGGACATAACCATCCAGTAGAAGGGAAGAAAGGCGAATATTGCGCAAACGGTGAGGAAGAAGTACACAAGAATGTCCTTGATTATTGTTTGCGTTTTTTGCCTCTTCAACGCCTTTTCCACGTCGAATCCCTCGTCGGAGGAGAGGTTCCATTGTCCTATGACGGCGTCTGCCGATTTTGCGCGTTTATTTGCGCGACGTTTGAGCAGTAACCACACCATCACGCCCACTTCGGCAAGTATCACGATAACACACAGCGCGATGAGCCATTTGGTCCCTGCGGAGCTAATCAAAAGTAAATTTTTCATTTTTGTTACCTCCTTACCTATACGTTGTGTGCTTTTTGGTGATGGCGTTGTTGATAGCCGTTATCACCATGATTATCAAAAACAGCAACAAGCTTCCCGCAAAGGCGTAACCGCTTGCGCCCGTTTCGATGTAGTTGTAAATGTAGCCGACCATTGTGCCCATGTCGAAATCTCGTCCCATCTGCTCGCCGAAAATACCGACGACGGCGGAATACTGTTTCATTCCGCCCATGATGCCTGTTACAAGCAGGTAGCTGATCTGCGGGCTGATCATGGGAGCGGTTATGCGCCACAAAACGGTGGAACGGCTGGCGCCGTCCACTTTGGCCGCGTCGTAGTACTGCTTGTTGATGGACTGCAATGCACTGAACAAAATGAGAATTTTGAAGGGCAGTCCCGACCAGACTTCGTACACTATTACCACAATGTACTTTGCCCAAGGAATGTTGAGCTGTCCTATGCGCCAATAGGGCGTGGTCATGAAGCCTTTGCCTATCCAGTTGACGGGCGATATGCCAAACCATCCCAGCACTATGTTGATGATACCGTAGGTACCTTCGTTAATGCCTATTTGCTCGGGCGTACCGATGACCTGGAAGAACGTGGCAAACACTGCGCCCATTGCCAATGCGTTGGTAAGATAGGGCAAAAACAGTATCGTTTGATACGCTTTTTGCAGTGCTTTGATGGAGTTGAGCGCAACGCTTATCAGTAGCGCCAACACCGTGGAAAGGGGTACGGAAATAAGGGTGAACACCAACGTGTTGACAAGGCATTGCATAAAGTTTGCGCCTGCCGTGCCCGTGTCTCCGCGAAGAACGCGGGTGAAGTTGTCTATGCCCCATCCGTTGTAGATGCCCTCGCCCATGTTTGCCGAAGAGTTGTAGTCCAACTTGAAGGCGTTGACAAAAGCGGCAACTATGGGGTAGAAAGTGAACACCAACATCAGTATCAGTGCGGGAGCAACGAACAACCAACCGCTCTGCGCTTTGAACCCGCGACGCAACTTTTCGCCGAAGGTCAGTTTGGGAGCCACGGTCATGTCGTCGTTCAACACAAGATCCGCTTCTACCGCTTTGGCTGAATTGTTTTTGAACTTCATTATCTTAACCTCTCTTCCGTTTCGGCATCGAACAGATAAATTTTGTAAGGTTTGATGTTAAATTTGAGTTGAGACGCGCCCTCGGGCAACACGACGTCGCTGTCGATTATGCAACGCACTGTGGGCTTTGTGGACGCTTCGTGCAACGCCACTACCGACTTGTCGCGTCCCATAACTTCGATGTGGTCTACGTTGAGGGTAAATGCGCCGTTTTCGTCGTAAATGAAGCCTTCGGGACGGATACCCACAAACACATCGCCGTCGCCGTGCGTCGTTTCGGATATCGCTTCGTCGCCGACGTACACTTTTCCGCCCTCGATACGTCCCTTGAAAATGTTGATGGGAGGAGTGCCGAGAAAGTTAGCGACAAACAGGTTGTTGGGATCGTCGTAGATGTGTTGCGGTTCGCCTATCTGTTGCACCACGCCCAACTTCATCACTACCATGATGTCGCAAATAGACATTGCTTCTTCCTGGTCGTGGGTGACGAACACGGTGGTTATGCCCGTTTCGCGTTGGATACGCTTGATCTCTTCGCGCGTTTGCAAACGCAGACGGGCATCGAGGTTGGAAAGGGGTTCGTCCAAAAGCAGAACGTTGGGCATCTTGACAAGCGCGCGCGCAATGGCTACGCGTTGTTGCTGACCGCCCGACAACTCGTGGGGTTTGCGCGCCATAAGGTCCTCTATCTGCACAAGACGTGCGGCGTCGAGAGCGCGAGCATTGCCCTCTTCCTTTTTGATACGCATGTTATCCAAGGGGAAACGGATGTTTTCCTGCACGGTCATGTGCGGATACAACGCGTAGTTTTGGAAAACCAAGCCGATACCGCGTTTTTCGGCGGCAAGGGTGGTCACGTCCTGATCGTCGAAAATGATCTTGCCCGACGTGGGAGTTTCCAGACCGCTGAGCATAAACAGCGTGGTCGATTTTCCGCAACCGGAGGGACCGAGCAAACCGATCAGCTTGCCGGAGGGTATTTCGATGTTCATGTCCTCAACGGCATGAACTTCCTTTCCGCCCTTTGTTCTGCTGGGGAAAATCTTTGTTAAGTGTTGTAGTAAGATTCTCATATAAAGACCTCTCGCTTTATTTATTTTCTTCTATTGCCGTGTCCGTATCGGGACGCTTAACAATCTTTACTGTGAGTTCCATCCTGTACCCTTCCACCACCAAATTGTCGGGCAGATCGACGGGACCGTATTGTCTGTTTATCGTAATGAATGGGTTGACGTAGGTGCCTGCTTTGAGACGTTGCGTAGCCGTGTAATTTTCCGCCTTGATGAGGGTGAACACCGCTTCGGCGTCGCTGTTGGTGTACTTTATCTCCACGCTTCCGCTAAAATCGGGCACTTCGGTCACATCCAACGACAGCGTTACCATGCTGTAATAGTCGTGCCCGAAAACCTCTTCCTTTTTGGGAGATTTTTTGCTCTTGCGCGGAATTTTGCACACTTTGAACAAAAACCATTTGAAAAACCGCACGATGTACAAGTTGCCGAGAAGAAAATCTCCTATCACATATATCGCCACAAAGTACACTATCACTATGGGTAGCGCCTTTTTGTCGGCAATGCGCATCACCTTGTTGTCTATTTCGGTGTAGGTGGTTTCTCCGTTGTAGTTGATGTGATAGTTGGGGTTTTGAAGGCAAGCCTGCTTGTACCCGTCCACCATGTCCCCCATCTGCTTGGACAGCGTTTCGCGTTGCGAACTGTCCGTTGCGTACTTGGCGACAAGCGCATTGTATTCGTCAATGGTGTTGAACACGTCAAAAAATTCCGTGTCGAAATACATATTGAGATCGGACGGGCTTTGCCAATAGGTGTTGCCCTTGCGATCGATGAGCCGTAGCGAAGAAATATCCGATACCCGTCTGCTACTCAGCTCCACAATGATAAAACCGTTGTTGTCAAATGTTGTGTTGCCGTCGTTTACTCCGTCGCCGTTGCCGTCGTAGTCCGTCAGCGGAATAAGCACCTCTTCACGCTCGGTAGTGACTGCCATTGCCGTGCGATTGTTCGTTTCGCCGTAGACGGGAAAGTTTGTGCCCGTGCCAAACAGCAATCCGACATAACACAGATACAGCTCGCCCTCGTACGTTTGCGTTTCGCCATCCTCGCCCTTTACTGTCTTTTGCTGGCTCATCACCGCTTGGTACAACACCAATTTGGCGCCGTCGGGCAGATCGAACTCACATAAACTACTCTTGTCGTAGGCGTTTGCGATAAGCACCATTGCCGAATCGTAATCGCCTTTTGCAAGGGAATCCGCAACAAATTCGCCGGGAACGGAAAAGGAGGCAAAGTAGTACGGCAGACCGAACGCAAGAAGTATCCCAATCAAAAAGGTGAATATATAGTAAACTATCTTGGCAAAAAGTCTGCCCTTTTTCATAGTTACTCGGCGTCGTCGGAGGATGCCGTCTTGTCGGCTACCGCTTCGCCCTCCGCGGTAACGGTGGTCGTATCAGAAACAACTTCGCCTTCCGTCGTGGCAGAAACGTCGTCGCTTATGGCGTTTTCCGTGTCGCTTTCCGCCGTTACAGGCACTTCGCTTGTCGTTTCGGAAACTTCCGCTTCGCCCGATTGCGAACCGCTTTGCAAGTTGGATTTGAATGCGATTTCTCTCTTTTTGAGATTTTCGCGCTGTTCCTTGTACTGTTTCTTGTTGAAAACGGGTATCAAAAAGTAAACCGCGACCACAAGAGCCACAATCACCGCCAAAACGATGAAAAACACCGTGTCCGTGCTACTTAACGTATTGAGCGCCAACAAACCGAGCATATTTTCCTCCAAAATAGTTGTACCGCGCGCAGACTTTTACGTCGTAAGGGCGCAATACACCCCATAGTTCATATCAAATTATACCATTTTCAAAAGTGCAAGTCAATACCCAAAATTTGTATTTTTGCACCCAAAAAGTATATTTTTCTGCAAGGGACGAGCGCTTTGTCGCGACGAATTGACAGCATTTACCGTTTGTGTAACAGGGGTAAAACATGTCGCTTCGGGGCGCAAGCCCATTGCACCGTTGCAAAATAAAAACAAGCAATGCACAAAAACATTGCTTGTTTACTACATAAATGTAACAGACACCACTGCGTGGCGCAAAAGAACGCAAAATTGCGTCTTGAAAGACGTCGCGAAATCGGGTTTTATTCGTGTTGAAGAGAAACGAGGATCGTACATTATTACCGATAGGTTCGCCTTTCCTGCGGAGCCGAGACACAGCCTCGCCGAATGTGTTTTGGTTTACGGTTATATGGTAATATATTTGACGGAATTTGTCAAATGCTTTTCGTTTCATTGCAAGATATTTTTTTGCCCCGCCGTCACCGACTGGCGAGGTCATTTCACTGCAAGATTTCTTACTTCGCCATAACCAACTTGACAAGTTCACAAATGCTTTTCGTTTCAAGAGAGATTTTCACTCCACCGTCACAGACTTGGCAAGGTTGCGCGGTTTGTCCACGTCACGCGAGAGGCTTTTTGCCGTGTAGTACGCCAACAGTTGCAGGGGAATGACGGAAATTATGTCCGCAAGATACGGGTGCACCTTGGGCAGGGGGATATTTTCCGCCTCGGGGAAGGCGTGCCCCACGCTTATCACCCGAGCGCCCCGCGACACCACTTCCGTAACGGAATAGGCTATCTTGCCCGCCATTGCCTCATCCGTTGCCAACGCTATCACGGCTACGCCCTCTTCCATAAGGGCAAGCGTGCCGTGTTTCAGTTCGCCCGCGGGGTAAGCCTCGCTGTGGATGTAGCTTATCTCTTTTAGTTTAAGCGATCCTTCGCACGCCGTGGGATAGTCGGACAGTCTGCCGATGTAGAACACCGCCGAGCACTTTTTCAATTCTTCGGCAAGGCGCACAAGGGGGTAGACGTCTGTTAGCAATTGCTCGGACGCAACGGCAACCTCTTCCAGACCGCAAAGGATATCCTTCCGCACTTGAACGCTCAACGTTTTGCGCGATACGGCAATGTCGGCAAGAAGCAATGTAAGCGTTACCAACTGACAGTTGTACGCCTTGGTGCTTGCCACGGCAAATTCTGCGCCCGCGCACACGTTGGAGACGTAGTCGCACAAAAAGCCCAGCGATCCGCACGCATTGTTGGTCACGGCGTAGGTGATACCGCCCGAATGTCGAATCTTTTCCGCCGCGCGAAGGGTATCCGCCGTTTCTCCGCTTTGACTTATCAAAAACGCCAACGTGTCCTCTCCCACGGGATAGTTGTCGTAGATAAACTCGCTTGCGATAACGGGCAAAATGTCTATGTCCAAAAAGTTGCGCGCAACGCACGCCACTTGCGATCCGCTGTTGTAAGCCGTTCCGCAACCCACCAGATATATGCGTTTGAGTCGCCTTGCCTCCTCGTCGGACAGGCGCAAGCCACCGCTTTGAAGATATCCTTGACGGGACGCGCGTATCTTTTGAGGGATCTCGAATATCTCCTTCAACATCACGTCCCCCTCTTCCGTTTGCAACTCCGCGCTCTGCTCGGCAACAAAGAACTTTGCCCTGCGTTCCTGCCCGTCAAAGTCGAAAAAGCGCACGCCCTTATCCGACAGCACCGCCACCGTGTTGTCCTCCGCAAGAGCCACCTGCTCCGCTTGGCGGGACGCGCACCCGACGTCCGAACACAGATATGTCCCGTTACGGGATACTCCCACCACCAAAGGCGACTTGTTTTTGACGGCATACAACTTGTTGTCGTACACCGACATTATGGCAATGGCAAAGGAGCCTTGCAACTTTTTTGCCACGGCAAGCACCGCTTCCAACACGTCTCCGCGGTAAACTGCGCTGAGCATATGCGCCACCGTTTCACTGTCTGTTTGCGAAGAAAAATGCACGTTTGGCAGTTCCTTTTTCAATTCGAGGTAGTTTTCCAAAATGCCGTTGTGCACAATGGCAAAGGCTCCGTCCTCCGAAACAAAGGGGTGAGCGTTTTGCTCGCATACCCTGCCGTGAGTCGCCCAACGAGTGTGCCCTATGGCAATGTCGCTTTCCGCCATGCCCTGCGCCTTTTTTTGCAACTCGGATATGCGCCCCATACACTTTGTCCACTCCAAACCCTCCTTGCGCTTGACGGCAATGCCCGCCGAGTCGTAACCGCGATATTCAAGATACCTGAGGGAGTCGAGGGTGGTCTTGACGGCGTTTTGCCCGATCATTCCGAATATTCCGCACATAACTTTTGCTCCTTTGTTATGTGTTAGTATATGAGCGCCCGCCCCAAAAAGTGAAAAGGGCGAAGAAAATTCAAAACAAGCCAGCTCGCGCATTACAAAATAGTGAAAAGAAGGATGGAAATAAGAAATCGAAGAAAACGTATGCACACACGCTTCAAAAAAAGTTCCCTCGACAACGCGCCTAAACTCTCGGACGGCAAGGATAATGTATTGACATGCCCGCGCATTACAAAAAAGTGAAAAGAAGAACGGAAATAAGAAATCGAAGAAAACATATGCACACACGCTTCAAAAAGAAAAAGTTCCACCGACAACGCGCCTACGCTACATAAAGAAAAAGTTTCCAACGACAACACGCCCCCCCCCAAAGTGAAAAGGGCGAGGAAAGTCGTCGCAGTCAAAGGTCGCAACGCAAACTTCAACGTGCGATCGTCCTGCACGGTGAAAAGCGCCAAGCTATCGCCCAAGCAAAAAAATGAAATACTCTCCCCGCATTTGTTTGACGGGAGGGAAAGCAAGGAGTATAATTTTATAGCAAATACTATTAAATATATATACGCACAACCGCGTTGAAGGCGGTTCGGGAGAAAACATGCAAAGAACGGACATAAGGAACATAGCAATAATTGCCCATGTAGACCACGGCAAAACCACTCTTGTGGATCAACTGCTCAAACAAAGCGGAGTTTTTCGCGCAAACGAGGTAGTCGCCGAGCGCGTCATGGACAGCAACGACATCGAAAGGGAGCGCGGAATAACCATTCTTGCCAAAAACACCGCGGTGCACTACAACGGCGTCAAGATAAACATCGTGGACACCCCGGGGCACGCCGATTTCGGCGGAGAGGTGGAACGCATCTTGTCCATGGTGGACGGCGTGTTGTTGCTTGTGGACGCAATAGAGGGCTGTATGCCTCAAACGCGCTACGTCCTCAAAAAGGCGTTGGGGCTGGGCAAAAAGGCGCTTGTGGTCATCAACAAGGTGGACAAGGGCGAATTTGACGAGCACGAACTTCGCGAGCAGATAATGGAACTGTTTATGGAGTTGGGCGCAAACGACGACCAATTCGATTTCAAGGTGATATACGCCTCGGCAAAGCAGGGTTGGGCAACGGACGACCTTTCCAAGCCGAGCGAGGACATGCGCCCGTTGTTGGACGCGATCATAGAGGAAATACCCGCACCCGAGGGCGTTGAAGAGGGGGGACTGCAACTGCTGATATGCAACATCGACTACGACGAATACGTCGGGCGCATAGGCATAGGCAAGGTAAACCGCGGAAAAATAAGCGTCGGTCAACCCGTGATACTGTGTCACCGCAACAACAGTTTCAACACTGCCAAGGTTACGCGACTGTACCAATTTGAGGGGCTAAAACGCGTAGAATGTGAAAGCGGAACCGTGGGCGACATCGTTGCCGTAAACGGCATTGCCGACATGAACATAGGCGAAACGCTGTGCTCTATCGACTGCGTGGAACCGTTGCCCTTTGTGAGCATAGACGAACCGACGGTGAGCATGCTGTTCAAGGTAAACGACAGTCCCTTTGCAGGACGGGAAGGCAAGTACGTCACCAGCAGACATCTGAGGGCGCGCCTGTTCCGCGAGGTGGAGACCAACGTGAGCATGCGCGTGGAGGAAACGGACAGCGCAGACAGTTTCAAAGTGTACGGCAGGGGCGAACTGCACCTTTCCATTTTGATAGAAAACATGCGCCGAGAAGGATACGAATTTGCTGTGTCCCGCCCAAAGGTGATATTCAAGGAGATAAAGGGCGTCCTTTGCGAACCGATAGAATATCTTGTGGTGGAAGTGCCAGAGGCGTATGTGGGCGTTGTGATGAGCAAACTGGGCATGCGCAAGGCGGAACTTATCAACATGTCGCCCGATAACCAAGGGGGCACCAAGTTGGAATTCAAAATTCCCAGCAGAGCGCTGTTCGGGTACAGAAGCGAGTTGCTCACAGACACCAAAGGTTTCGGCGTTATGAGTAGCGTGTTGGATAGTTACGAACCCTTCAAAGGGGACGTGGAAGGTCGCACGCGCGGAAGCCTTGTGTGCTGGGAGGACGGCGTCACCACCGCTTACGGACTGTTCAACGCGCAGGAACGTTGCCGTCTGTTTGTGGGAGTAGGTCTGCCCGTTTACGCAGGAATGATCGTGGGCGAAAACAGTCGCGAGGACGACATCACGGTAAACGTGTGCAAAACCAAACACCTCACCAACAACCGCGCCAGCGGATCGGAAGAGGCGCTTAAACTGACCACTCCCACCACGCTTTCGCTGGAACAATGCTTGGAGTTTATCGGCGACGACGAACTGGTGGAAGTAACGCCCACGTCCATAAGATTGCGCAAGCAGATCCTCGACCACGCCGAACGCATGCGCATCTGGGCAAAAACAAACAAGAAGTAAACCC
>CANQJK010000017.1 GCA_947624235.1 uncultured Clostridia bacterium
TCGAGTAGCCCGAAAGGGTTACGGTGAAGAGTGGAGCATAAACACGCAAAACAAATGCAAACCCGCGACTGTGAAGCAATTGCTTACTATTCTGACTCAGGCAAACAACAAGACACTCCACCGAGTGCCTTTTTTGTTATGTAAAATAGTAGTGCATTTGTTACCGAGGTATTGCGTTATCGATATAGACGCACGGCGGTACGACAAAGTATATCTCCGCTATCCGAATTGATGGGGAACACGGCGCCGTTGTGCATATGCACTTTTTGGGCTGACTGCGATTTTTAGCCTACAACAGCAAATTTAATTTACGGTAGCACCCAAATTTTTATTTTCTCATAGTACTTTTTGTCGTGCAAAACACAATGGCACGCTTTTTTGAAACGATAGTGTCTTTTTTGTTATGTTGTGAATGTTGCGTTGCAAATATATATCCGTCCAGTGACAAACAACATCATTGACCAAACCCGCATTGTCTAAAAGCATAAAAACAGCATATCTATTATTTCGAATACGCCAAACAAACAACAAGACACTCCGTTCGAGTGCCTTTTTGTTATGTCAATTGGATATTGTGCGGTTTTGACGTTCGAAAGGGCAAATTGTCCATATGGGGTGAGTTTTTTGCTTGCAACGCCATGTCTTTGAACCCCATAGTTCAAAATGTCTGTGTCTGAAACCAACAATATTGTAGCGAGAAAAATATATCTCCGCGAACTTCGGGAACCTTATTCTACCCAGAGCGAGTGTATCCTGTATCTGAACCAACATCATTTTAAGCGCATACAAAAACATCCCCGCGAACTACGGGGCCCCCAGCAAGTCCCAATGACTTGATGGGGAAAACGGGTTCCCGTACGAATGAATATTCGCATGGGTAGCATGAGCAACCGCCTGACAGCACTTTATGAGAAAGAACTATATTATCAAAATCAGCAAGTAAAAAATGCCCCGACCTTGTAACGACGAGAGCGAGGGTGTTTTCGTATCCGTACCAAACCATTTGTTACGCTAAAAATATGTACTCTCGAATAGGGGTGGGCGGTCGGGGACCTTATGATAGACAAAGCGAGTGTATCCACTGTAAAATAATCTGCAACGAGGGCGGAGCGCGAAAACCGATAAATTAAAAATTGTATTAGCGTGTAATATAAAATGCTCGTATGTCCACTGCAAAATAATCGTCCACAAATGCGCTGTACTGAAACCAGTAAGTCAAAACAATGTAACGACCTTGTATAGACAGAGCGAGTATGTCCCCAATCAAAACAATCTGCAACGAGTGCGTAGCACGACGTGAAGCCGTTTTGATGGGGATATGCGAGCGACACCATAATCTGCAACAAGGACGAAGTCCGCTGTGAAGCCATTTTTGCAGGGGATATGCGAGCTATATCATTATCTAATTCAATTTACTATGCGCGAAGCCCGCTGTGAAGCCATTTTTGCAGGGGGATATGCGAGCAACTTTAATAATATTCTACGGTGGCGGAAGAGGGGATGCCGAGATCCTGCTCCTTGAAACGAGAGGGCACCTTGACGTATGTCAAATTGGTGCAACCGCTAAAAATGTCGTGATGATAGGACATATAGTAGTAGCCGTCCATATCGTAGTGTTCGCGCTCTTCTTCGTAGCCAATTTTTTGCACGCTTTGCGGTATGGTGACGGACGTCAAACTTTTGCAATCGCAAAATGCTTTTTCTTCTATTTGGGTTACGGAGTCGGGTATCGTTATGGACGCAAGGCTTTCGCAACCGTAAAATGCACTTTCTTCTATCCTTTCTACGGAGTCGGGTATGTTGACGGACGTCAGGCTTGTGCAACCTCTGAATGCCTCTTTGAATATGCTGAAAACACCTTGGGGAATGGTGACGGACGTAAGACTTTTGCAATTTACAAACGATTCTTTGGGTATGTACCTGATGCCCTTGCCGAGGACGACGGTTTTTAGCGCGTGGCAACAGTAGAACGCCTTGTCTCCCAAACTTTTTACGCTGTCGGGGATGACGACGGAAACAAGGTTCTTGCACCCAAAAAATGCCTCGTCTCCTATTTTTGTGACGCTGTCGGGGATCTCAACAGACTGCAAGGCGAAGCAATTGTAAAACGCCTTGTCGTCTATCTCGGTGACGCCGTCGGGGATGACGATTTTCGTCACATTGCTTTCGTCGGAGAATTCGTTGCGTTCTATTTGCGTGGCGCCTTTGGGAATAACGATAGTGTGATACACTCCCGTCCCCTCAAACGCTTTACATCCCACTTCGGCGTTGGCGGGTATATTGCATGACGTCAAATTTTTACATTTGCAAAATGCATAGTTGCCTATGGTTTTGACGCTTTCGGGCAGTTGGATCGACGTTAAATTTTCACATCCCCAAAACGCCTGTGCGTCTATGGTTTTGACGCTTTCGGGCAGTTGAACCGACGACAAATTTGTGCAACCGTCAAATGCGTCGTAGCCTATCTCGGTGACGCCTTCGGGTATGGCGACGGACTTCAACATTGTGCATTTTGCAAACGTTTCGCGTTTTAGGGACGTTATTTTGGCGTGCAGAGTTACAGACTCTAAACTTTTGCAACCGTAAAACGCGCGCTCGCCTATGGTCGTGACGCTTGCGGGGATGACAACGGACTTCAAATTTTCGCAATATTCAAACGCGTGCGCCCCTATCTCGGTGACGCCGTCGGGGACAATCGCCTCTTCGATATTCTCAAACAAAAACGCATTGTCCGCTATGATCTTTACGCCGTTGGGGATGACGCACAGCTTACAGCCCGTCACAAGCCTTTGGGCGTCCTTTTCTATTATGCAAGCGCCACCTGAAACAAACACGGCATTGTCCCTGTCTATAACAAACTCTTTCAGGCTGTCGCAACCGTTAAAGGCTTGCTCGCCTATGCTCGTGACGCTTCTTGGAATATTTATCTTTTGAAGGTTTATGCAATTAAAAAATGCCCGAGACTCTATCGCTTCAACGCCGAAAGGAATGTCGACGGACGTCAGATTTTCGCACCCTTCAAAAGTTCCGTAGCGTATCTCGGCGACGCCGTCGGGCAGGATAACGGACGTGACGGCTTTGCAATCGGAAAAAGCCTTTTCGCCTATGCTCGTGACGCTTGTGGGAATATTTATCTTTTGGAGGCTTGCGCAATCGGAAAAAGCCCAAGACTCTATCGTTTCAACGCCGAAAGGTATGTTGACGGACGTCAGAGCGGTGCAACCGTAAAACGCCTTGTAGCCTATCTCGGTGACGCCGTCGGGCAGGATAACGGATACGACCTTACATTCGAAAAACGCCCTGTCGCCTATGCTCGTCACGCCTTTGGGCACGACCACGTCCTTGCTGTTTCCGATGTATTTCACAAGAGTGGAGTCCTCTATTTCAAATTCGTTTTTGTCGTAGTTGAACGTTGCCATGATTTCCTCCCGTTTTTTTGTCCGTTTAGTCCTTTGCTTTCAAGATATTGTAGCACACTTGTTTTACATTATCAATAGTAGACGACGTCGGCATTTGCCAGCCAACCGATAGCGCCGAGACCGCCCTTCAATTCCTTGGGGATCCTGACGATTTTCAGGGAATTGTTGCCCACAAAGATCTGATGACATTCCACTTGCACCTGCCTTTGGTGGGGCACGCCCGTTTCGGGATCGTAAAACACCTCGGGTTCATACTTGAAAGAGCCGAATTTCGTCACACTGCGCGGAATGGTTATCTCGGTAAGACTGCGACAGTAGGCAAACGCTTCGGTGTCTATGTGCGTAACTCCTTCGGGGATGACGACGGACGTCATTTGCTGGCAGAAGATAAAGGCAAATTTGCCAATGTACGTTACGCCTTCGGGGATGACGACGGAAACGACCTGGCAATTGTCAAACGCCCTGTCGCCTATGGTCGTCACGCCTTTGGGAATGACCACGTCCTTGCTGTTTCCGATGTATTTCACAAGAGTGGTGTCCTCTATTTCAAATTCGTTTTTGTCGTAGTTGAACGTTGCCATGATTTCCTCCCGTTCTTTTTGTCCGTTTTGCCCTTTGCTTTCAAAATATTATAGCACACTTGCTTTGCATTATCAATAGCAGACAAGTGGGGCAGAGCAAAAATTTTGCGGGTTTTGAAGTGACGGCTACGTTGTCTCGGTGGTGAAAAATAGCCGTTTTGTGAGGATGGGGTGCAAAATAAGTGAAAACGAAGCAAAAAAAGTCTACTATTGATGTCGCCAAATGCAAAAAGGCAATTTGTTTGCAACATGTCGCTTGTGTGCGGGCTTGTCGATTCGCACAGGCGATTTGGGGTACAGACGAAAATAAAGCGTTTGTTTGTGCGGTTTTCAATAAACAAGGATATGTCAAGTGACATCAAAAACGGCTTGAAAATCGAATTTCAAACCGTTTTTTGTAAAATTACTTGTTTTTGATTGTTTCTGCGATCAATGCAACAGCGTCTTGCCGTGATATTGGCGAGAGGACATATTGTTGAGTGCCGTGGCGGAGCGGTCAATCGTCGGTGGGGCGGTGGTTGCGATTGCGAAAAACATGTCCATCGTCCTCGTCGTCGCCGTCGTTGTCGTCATCGTCGTCATTCTCGCTGTCGTCTGAACCGTCGTCGTCACTTTCGCCGTCGTCATCATCGTCGAAATCGTCCTCGTCGTCCTCGTCCTCGTCGGCGCTTCCTTGGTCGCCGTCCTTGGCGGGGGCTTTTTTGTCGGAGGGGCGTATGCCCAAAATTTCCAAGTCCTCATCCGTCAACCCGATGCTCTTCAATTCCTCTTCCGTCCATTCTACGTCTTCGCCGAAATCCTCGTCAAAATCTTCGTCATCGTCGTCTTCGTCGTCGTCAAAATCTTCGTCCTCGTCCGAACCGTCTTCGTCAAGGTCGTCGTCCTCGTCCTCGTCGCCGTCGAGCGGATCTATCACATAGTTGGAAAACATATCCAGCATGTCAAAGTATTCTCGTTGAGAAAGGTGTTCTTCCGCGCGGTCGAGGCAGTCGAACATCACGTCGCGCAACATGTCCAAGATGTCGTTCAGCGTTTCGGAGGGGGCACCTGCTTGGACCATTTCATAGTAGTAGCCCATTGCCGTACTGCACCAAAGGGCGCAACGTTTCAGGTGGTCGGGTTGCAAGCTTCGTTCTTCCTCGTGCTCTATCAAAATGTTCATGGAAATGGCGCCCATAAACAGGATGTGGGGCAGTTGCATTCCGTAAATTTCCCGCAATTGCGGAGAGCCGTCTAAAACGTCGAAAAACTTTTCCGTTTTTTCTACCACCTGTTTTAATTCGTCGATATTGTCAAAATAGTTGTCGTCGGCGTTCTGCACAGAGAAAATGTATATCATGTACAGCGACGCGAGCATTTGCTTGGTAACGTAGGAGTCCATTGCGGACATGTTTTCCAGTTCGCGTAGCGCCTCGTCGGCGAAAACGCGCGCTTTGTCCCAGTTGCCCAGGCAGGTGTAACCCAAAGTCAGCGTAAATTTCAAGCCGATCTCCGCCCACCTGAACCCGTCGCTCAATGTTTGAGAGGATCCGTCGTGCAGAATGTCCAGCGTCTCGTACGCGTTTTGCACCGCTTGACCGTACTTGCCGTCGTTGATAAGCCGTATGCCGTAGTTGTTCAGCGCGGTGATGTATCTGTACAGATAGTATTCCGTGCCGAATTTTTTGTAGACGAATTGCGCCATTTTGAGATCCAAATCGCCCACCTGTTGCACCAGACGTAGTATTTGAGCCGTACCGTCCGATCGGGACAGCCCTTGCAGGGTGTTTGCACCCGCAAACATTTCGGTGGTCAACGTTTGGTAGGAGGAGCTTATGCCCGCTTCCAACTGCACGGAAGAAAAGGTTTCCCCTATCATCAGCGTTATTTGGATAAGTTCCTGTTCGACAAATTCCTCTGCGTACTTTGTCAGCACGTCCGTTATGGTTTGAAAGTTGCGCGAGGCGGTGGAAAAGTCTTGTATTATCACCAAGCGGTACATATCCGCAAACAGGGCAAAGCAGTAGGTGATAGCGGTGTCCTTTTGGGGCGAGGCGCGATACAGCGTTTCCGCCTCGGTGAGGGCGATCTTGTTTATCTGCTTTATGCGTGCCGACTTTTGGGCGCCGATCTGCTCGGCAAAAGCCAGATTGGGCACGAGCACGCAACAGGCGGAAGCCAGCGAGCGAAGCGTGTTGACGTCTTTGCTTTGGATGTATTCGTCAAGATAGTATCCGCACACGTCCAAAAACAGGTCTACGCCTCCCCCTTCCTTTCCCGATTGGGCAATGGAGATGCCCAACCCCTGCTTTGCGGAGTACAGCAACGCTTCCGCGCCCTTTACGCCTGCGGATACCAGTTTTTGCAACAGCGCCACAAGTTCTCTGTTTATTGCCAGCCCCGCTTGCACGTTGGTGTAGGTGGAAACGAACATCTGTACCACCGTAAACATAACGGCAACAAAGGGCAACGCATTCTCGTTGACGTCCGTTTGGGCGATAACGGATGACACCCACTTGCCCTCGTCCGCAAAGGTTTGCTCGCGCAGGTTGTAGTACAGCGGAAGGTATCCCTGCTCGGCGCTGACGTCCGCAATGGCGTCGCAAACGTATGCGCGAAAGGCGTCCTTGTCGTTTGCGCCTATTATGTGAAAGATCGTCTCCTGCTTTTTTATCCCGTCGTCGTCGGGTAGCGTTGTGAGGTATGCAAGAATTTCCCCGTGCGTTTTGACGACGTCTATCTTCTTCAAAATGCCCGCGCGTATGCTCTTGTGAGAAAAATCTATCCTGCCGTCGTCTCTCATGATAAAGCAGTCGCTCATGTAGGACAAAAAATGCGCAAAGTTGAGGATGTTCCATTTGTCTCCCGTCAGCGCGCGCAGATCGCACTCTCTCAACCCGAAACGCGAGCACGCCATAAGCGCCGTTACGCGTTCTATCAGGGACGCGTCTATGCGCAATGCCGCTTCGGAAAGCAACTCGGCGCACATTTCCTCCGCGTCGGCGGGGCAGGAAGCTATTATCTGCTTTTGTCGCATGGATATGGCTTCCATTCCTCCGCCCATGGTCCCTATGCTGTCAAAGTCCTCTCTGTTCATCATCATCAGTCGCATAACGAGAAAACTCAGATACAGCGGACTGTCGGAAGCGGGCATTTTGAGAATTTCCGCTATCACTCCGTCGTCCAGCGTTTTGCCGTAACGGCTGAGTATGCCGTCGATGACGGCGCGTTTTCTGTCCGCAGTAAGATCCGCAAGTTCCACGCAGTCGGCGTGTAGTCCGTCAAAATCGTACGTTGACGTGACTATGTAGCGGAAGTTTTCGAACAGGCGCTTGGGTATAAACGCCAATTTGTCCCGAAAGTCGTCCTTGTACAACTGATCTACCGCGTCTACCATAACTATCAATTTTTTGTCCCCAACAAGGTACTTTTGCGCAAGCTCGTCCACGCGCTTTGTCAGCTCGTCGGGAGAAAGCGAATTGTTCAAGTCGTCGCCGTGCGCGCTCCCGTCCTTCAATTTGCTTTCGAAGTAGCGTATCAGGTTTACTGTTATATCCCTTGCGTCGTTGCTTTCGCTCGTAAGTCCGCCTGCAAAGGGCAACACTTCCCACCCTTCTTCTGCAAGACGTTCTGCCACTTTGGCATAGAGAGTGCTTTTTCCGCTACCCGCCTTGCCCTTGACGGATATAAGCAATTCGCCCTCGTTCAGCCGTCGCAAGATGTCCTCTACGACGTCCTCTCTTCCGCGAAACAGTCGTGCGCGCTCGGATATGAACCGCCATTGTATCTCCCGCTCGCGTTCGAAGGGCGAAAGCGCAAATTGCTTTTCCCACCGAGGTTGCATTATGTTTTGAATATCCTGCGCAAGCATGTCGGCAAAGACGTCGCAACCTGTCAGACCGCTATCTGTCCACTCCGTTTCGTATGTGCGTATTTTCACCCCGTTCAGGGACTCTATTTTCTTTTTGAGAAGGTCCAGTTTTTGGGCGTGTTCCTCGTCCTCCGAGCAGTAGTCGGCGGGAGGATTTTTTATTTTTCGGAAGTAAAATAGCGCATTGGGGTGGGAATTTTTGTTTTCCAGCGCGCCGTAGGCAATCTCCAACGCGGTGACGCTCAACTCGTAATCTTTGAGCATAAGGTGCTTTCTGTCGGCGGCTTCTTTTATCAGATCCGTGCCGGGAATGGAGCCGTATCTTTCGCCTAGCAGTACTATCATGGGCGGTTCGCACCTGTCTATTTGGTCGAGACACACTTCCAAAACGCTGCGCATGCCCGCTTCGGCGTCGAGATCCATGGTGTTGATGCCCCAGCGCAGATCGCAAAAGGAAACGGTCTGCCCGTACTTGCGCGCGACGGCGTTGAGTTTGGGCAAAACCTTTTCCTGTATGGCGTCGCGCTCGAATTGCATGTCGCGAAAGGTGCTGGAAACAAAAAACGTGTTCATAAATGATTTTCTCCCTTGTCGCACAAAACTTTCGTCCGCGCTTTGCTTCAAATTGCAACATATCGACGCAACAGGGCGGAAAAGTTTCATCCGAAACGTATATTTTAGTCAATTATACCAAACATATCGTCTTTTTGCAACGGCAAAACAAATTGTTGAAAACAGCCGGCGCAAAAACCGACAAAACCTAACGCAAGCAGACAGGCGCCACGGCAAATTTCAGCGTAGTCAAAGGTTTGTTTAAGCTCCTTTTCACAAAGGGGGAATATAATGCAACTATAACATAATTTTATCGGAAAAAGTTCACTGAATTTTTTGTTCTGCGGAGGTTTTTATGATAGAAGTTGTAGCGTTGACAAAAGTGTACAACACGGGCAAGGACGTATCCTGCCGTGCGTTGGACAACGTAAGTTTTGTGTTGCCCGACAGCGGAATGGTGTTTGTAGTGGGCAAGAGCGGTTGCGGAAAATCCACCTTGCTCAATTTGCTCGGCGGATTGGACAAGCAGACCTCGGGCGACGTGGTGGTGGACGGAACGGCGTTCTCCTCCTTTACCCAAAGGCAATTGGATTGCTATCACAACGACTATTTGGGGTTTGTGTTTCAGGACTACTACCTCATCGATTCCCTCACCGTCCGTCAAAACGTGGCGTTGGCGTTGCAATTGCAGGGGGACAACGGACAGGACGCCGTAGTGGAGGCTCTGCGTTCGGTGGATATGGAGCAGTTTGCCGATCGCTACCCCAAGCAGTTGAGCGGAGGGCAGTGTCAACGCGTCGCCATTGCGCGCGCCATTGTCAAAAAGCCCAAGCTCGTTTTGGCAGACGAGCCGACGGGCAATTTGGACAGCCGATCGGGAAAACACATTTTGGAACTGCTCAAAGAGTACTCCAAGCAAAACCTCGTGCTGGTGGTGTCGCACAACCGCGAGGACGCCGAAACTTATGCCGACCGCATAATAGAGTTGCACGACGGACGCATCGCAAGCGATGTGGAACGCAACGTCCTTTCGCAGGAACTTACTGTCACCGACAGCGAGATAGTTATGCAAAAGGGCATACAGTTGGACGAGACGCAACTGGAACGGGTAAACAAACGCTTGCAGGAGGGCAAACCGCTGACGTTGAGGCAGGTGGACAACAAGTTTGTGCCCACGCAGACCGTGGCGACGACGGCAAGCAGACAGGCGAATTTTGCCGATAAGCGCTTGACGGGCAAGGGCGCGTGCACGCTGTTTTCCATGTTTACGCGCAAACAATTGGTAAATCTTTTGGTGACGTTGGTGTTGGTCATATGTCTTGTGACGGTGCTGGGCATCAGTCAGATGTTTTTGCAATTCGACACGGAAGAGGAAACGCTCGCGCTCATCTCCAAGACGGAAAACAAACAATTCGCCATGCGAAAGGGCTACGAGGTAAGCGGAACGGCAAGCAAATTGGGCTTTTACAGATGCAAGGAAGTGACCGATAGCGACGAGCAGGCGTTTCGCGATGCGGGATACGACGGCAAGATGTACAAACTCTACAACGTCAGTTTGGTCACCGCGCAAAGCGACTACACGTTGGAAAAGTACCAACTTATGTACGAAACGCAAAATTACAGTTCCTTTTTTGCCAAAACGGGCAACGGCGTGTTGGTGTGCGACCTCGATTACCTTGCAAGCGTCTACGGCGAAGAGGGCAAGTTGGACGTGCTCAGCGGAGACATCGAAAGCGAGGGCGTGTTGCATGGCGTGGACCTTGTCATCACCGACTACTTTGCGGACAGCATTTTGAAGCACACGTCCTCTCTCGTCACGCTCTCCGACGACATATATTCGGCATTGACGGACGGCAAAGCCAAGTTTTCTCGCTACAAAGTGGGCGCCGTCATCAACACGCACTACAAGGAACGCTATGCGCAACTTATCAGTCAAATTTCCGACGGCGCAAGTTTGGACAGCCTGCAAAACGATCCCATGTATCTGGAATTGCTAAACGAATTGAACCTTACGCTCAACATCGCGTACAGCCTCAACCCCGATTTCGAGTCGGCAATGGCAGACTACTCTCAAACAAGTTATTGCCACTTCTCCTATTTGCGCAATCCCACGACCACTTTTGACGACGTCAGTTACGAAAGCGGTACGTTTTACTGCACGATAGACAACTCTCTCAAAGCAGGACAGGTGAAGCTGTGCAAATCCATTTGGCGTTCCGTCACCAAATTTAACAAAAGCAACGACGACACCGCCTATTGGAACAGCCTCAAAGGCAAAACCATCACCTTTGCCGTGCACGACGACAGCGGAAAGGAACTCGGTTCGGTGCAGTTGGAAATAGTGGGCTTTGTGGACCGCGAAGGCATGCGCGTATCCGCCGACACTATCCGCGAACTCAGAAAGTACGACACCGTGCCCTTTGCGCTGTATTTTGACGACGTCTCGCAAATATCCACCATATACACCGCAGGCGAAAAGATGAACTACTTTGTGCCTTCCAATCAATTTATGGCAGTGCAATCAATTGCGGGCGTGGTGGAAGTGTTCAAAGACTTCTTTGAGATGATCGTTGCCGTCTTGTATGTGGCGTGCACGTTGCTGTTGGTGTTTTTCGGCGTGCGCTCCATAAGAAAAAACATTTTCGAAATAGGCGTGCTTCGCGCTTTGGGCGCAAAAACGCACAACCTTGCGTTGATCTTCGCGTTGCAAATGATAATGCTCGGGGTGATAATATGTATCGTCTCGTTGGTGGGCATGTACTTCGGCGTGCGCTTCGGCAATGCCGTGCTCGTAAAGGGCTTTGTGGCGTACAGCGAAAATCCTTTGGCGGGCGCAACTACCATTATTCGCTATCGAACGACTACCGCCGTGGTGGGCGCGACGCTTGTGTTGGCGCTGTCCGTTTTGGCAAGCGTGGTACCCGTCGTTTCGTTGAGAAAAGTGAAACCGAGACAGATCATCGTCTCCCAAGATTGACAAAGGACTTGCAACGTCGCGGTCGCGCTTCTTTGGGCGCAAACGCTTTGAGGATATTTTTGCGCCTTGCTCCGTCCCGTTATCCCGACAACGCGGGCGTACATCGATTAATGCGCCACGTATATGCAGTGGAAAAAGGCGTGTTAGGTGACGCTTAACTTTTCGACGGGCGCGGTAAAAGACATTGCGCAACATTGTAAAAGGGGCTGTCGCGTTGAGCGCATAAACGAAAAATGAATGATCATACAAAAAGCGACTTGAAATCAATGTTTTCAAGCCGTTTTTGATGTCAAATTTGTATAAAAATGTTTAATGCGACAGCCCTATTTTTGTGTCATTGCTTGTTTTCGGCGGTCTATTTGAATAAAGCGTTTTCTTTGTGCGCTTCGGCTTTTGATGTCATTTTGTGTAACAAATGTTTAATGTGATAGCTCTATTTTTGTGTCATTACTTGTTTTCAGCGGTCTGTTCGACGGAAAAGTTTCCCTTTTGCGCTTCGGTTCGATCTTTCGTGCTTCCGACAGACTCGGGCAGGCAAAAACGCCACTCTTGATTTTGTTTTCGACGTATGGTATAATATCAAAATACGGAGAAAACCATGAAATACAAAATATCGCTGATATTGTTGCTTATACTTATAGCCGTGTGCTGTGTTTTTTCGGCGTGTCAGGGCGGTACGCTTACCGTTTCTTTCGATACGTCGCACACGGTGTACGAGGGGGAGAGTCTGGAAGAACTCAAAGCGTACGTCACTGTTTATTACGGCGACGGCGCGTCGCAACCCGTCAAAGTTACGGACTTCCAACTGCAAGGCACTCTCGTTGAGGGGCAGTGCACGCTCACCGTCCGCTACAAGAACATCGAAAAGCAGTTTACCGTCAACGTGGAGCGCAAACCGCAGGGCGTCCTTTGCAAAGTGACGCTGAATTACAACGGCGCGACCTCGGGCAACGACGTGCTTTTTGTCGAGGCGGAGTTCAACAAGCCCATAGGTCCCTTGCCTTCGCCCCGAAAGGAGGGCTACGACTTCGACGGCTGGTACCGCGGACAAACGCGCGTTGACTCCTCCACGGTGTGGATATGGCAGAACTCGGAGGACGTTTTGACGGCGCAGTGGACGCCTCACGCGCACAGTTACACAAAGTGGCAGTTCTCCGCCGAGGAGCACTGGCTGGTTTGTCCCGACGACGGCGAAGCGGATCCGACGTCGCGCGCGCCTCACGCATTTTCGGAAGGCAAGTGTTTGTGCGGTTACATATCCGCGCAAAAGGGCACGCGCAACAACCCGTACAGCGTGGAAGAGGCGCTCCTTGCCATAACGGAATTGCCCGACGGCGAACGCTCTCAGGAAGTGTTTGTTACGGGCAGGGTGGCAAACGTGACGAAAAACGGACAGACCGTCGATATTGCAATTATACACGGCGGAAGGCAACTGGACGTATATTCCGCGCTTTGCGACCTGTCGTTGGCGCGTGGCGAAGCGGTGCTCGTCAGCGGTCGTCTGTACAAAAGTTCCAACGGCTTGCCCTCTATGTCCGCCGAAGGGGATATCGTTTGCCGTGTGTGGGAAAAGTACGCCTTGGGCGAATTGCGCAACCCCCTCACCGTCAGCGACGCGTATGAAATGACGACAAATTTGGCGTATAACGCCTATTCCTCCTCGCCCGTGTACGTGGAAGGAGTGGTAAACGGCTCCGTTCAGGCAGGCACGTATTCGGGCTATCGCTTTGTAATAAGCGACAAATACCTCGATTTCACCGTGTACTATGCCGATCTTGCGGAGGGCGTGTCCGTTCCCGTTGACGGCGACAACGTGGTGGTGCGCGGATATCTTTGCAACTACCGCTACGACGCTTACAGCGACAACTTGCCCGAAATAAAATCCTACGGCAACGAAAAGTGCGAGATAGTATCTTCAAGCAAATACGACGGCGTGTTGCGCGTGAGCATATCCGCCGACAACATCTTTGTCCGACCGCTTTCTCACGTTCACTTGACCTTTACCACCGTTCCGCGCGGTTTTGAGCAGGATCTGGAAGTGGAAATGCAATGCTTGGGCAAAGTGCAAGCCGAACTCAACGGAAACGACTTGTATGTGACGGGCGCGGGTGAAGTGCATCTCACGGCAAGTTACGGATACACCGTGGGTTGGTGCTATGTGTTCTCCCTCGAAGAGGGTTGGACGTCGGACAAACCCATAACCGTCGGCATGTTGGCGGGCGTGGGCGAATTTATGCGCGACGACTCCTATTCCGCCGACGGCTTGTATGTGGCGGGCTTTGTAGAGGGGGACGTTGTCGAAAACGAGGACGGCTACACCTTTGTGTTGAGCGACGGCGCATACGGTTCTCTTACCGTCAGCAACGCTCTGTGGCAGGACGAAACAAATGTGCGCGGATTGCGTAACGGCGACAGAGTTATGGTGTACGGGTGGCTGTACAGGGACGCAAACGGTTCGTTGTCCTTGCGCAGTTACGCCCAAAACGATTGCGAGATAATCTGGCACGACAGGAACGCGCAGGGCGTGGAAGTTTACCTTTCCGCAACAACCGCTAAACCGCTTGTGGGCGATAGTGTGCAACTGACGGTGAACACCTATCCCGCGGGATACGAATCGGACGTGGAAATAGTTGTGGTTTCGGGCGAGCAGTTCGGCTACGTCAACGGCGATATGTTCTACGCCGTAAGCGTAGGCGAGGTGGTTTTGCGCGCTGTTTTGACGGTGGACGGCAAAACGTACACCGACGAATTGACGTTATCCGTGACGGATTCCTTGGTGGGCAAGGTGACGGTAACATTGACCGCGGACAAAACTTTCATAGAGTACTCCGACAACACCTTTGTTACCGCCGTCGTCACGCCCGCGGATTATCAAAACAGGTTAAGTTTCGAAATCGTCGAGGGCAGGGACGTGGCGGAACTTTTGGGCACTCGCGACAACGTGCGCTCGGTGTACCCTCTCAATGAGGGCTTTGTGACCGTCGTCGCCAAAGTGGGCGATGTGCAGAGCAACGCCGTCACTGTGCAGATAGTGCGCTACGATCCCTACACAAACGTGGGCGCAAGCGGTTTCTACTACAACTACAAACCCGCCGTCGACCTTGAAGACAGTTATTGGCGCACCAAAAACAATTTGATGAGCGGAGACATTTCCGAGCAGGATCAGGCGCCCTCTTTGGCAAGCGACAGACCTGTGTGCGACAACCTGTTCGTGCGCAACTTTGACGAAAATTTTGCCGACAACGGCAACAGTTACAAAGTGGTGGACGCGTCGGGCAACGTGGTGAACACCGTGTACAAATTCGGCGCGTACGTCACGCTGGAAGAAGTCGCCGCCTATGTGTACGCCTTCGGAACCGTGCCAGCAAACTACATCAGCAACAACAAGGGCAACCCGTCCTCCAACGCTTGGGGAGAATATTTGCGCCTCAATCACAACGTTTTCAGCGGAAAGACATCGCAATATCCCTTCGAACCTGAACTGCCCAACATCAGCGGTTGCGGAGGCACCTACACCTACTACGAGATAGACATCGGCACAACGGGTACCGATTGCGATCCGGGTTACCCCGTTGCGCCCTACAACGACGGTTACAAAATAACGCGTGGCGCGGCGCGCATAGTCTACGCCCGCTACGACGGCAATGGCAATTTGCTCAGCCCGAGCGACAGATATGTGTTCTACACCTACAATCACTACAACGACTTCCAGGAATACCTCAACTACCAAGGCGGTTGGGGCGAGATGTTCGGCAACATAACGGGCGGAGGCACGATTTCCAGCAAAAAAGATTACAACCCGACGCCCTATGTGCCCACGGCAAAGGGCAGTTTCGGCATGATTTAGTTTTGGCGACTGGACGATATGTCCACGGCAACGATGTGACAGGGAGAAATTTTTATGAAAAAATCCACAACGATATGTCTTTTGCTCGCTTTGGCGCTTGCGTTGACCTGTTTGCTCGGCGCATGCAACGACAACAACGCTGACAAGACGCCCTTTTCCCTTGCGGACACGTCGGGCGCGGACAGCGCGGTACAGCAGGTGGAAAGCGCCGTCGATCTGGGCGAACTTTCCCGCGATACGGATAGCGTCGGGGCAGTAAAGTCGGCAAACGGCGACGTGACCGTTTCGGAAAGCGGAAGTTACCTTTTTGAAGGGGACTACGGCAAGATAACGATAGCGAAAGGCGAATTGAAATTGCACTTCTTTTTTAACAACGCCAACATAAAATGCGATGATGGGGTGGCAATAGACGGCGCCGACGTCAAGGGGACCGAACTTACCGTCACCCTGTGCGAAAACAGCGAAAACTCTGTGACAAACGGCAAGGATAACGCCGTCCACATCAAGGGCAAGTTGTTTGTCAACGGCAAGGGAAGTCTCGCCGTAACAAGCACGGGCAAAAACGCCGTCAAGGCGTCCAAGGAGTTTTGCATTGCAGACGCAAAGTTGACGTTGTCCGCCAAGGGACACGCTGTTTCTGCGCAAAGCATAACGGCGCAAAACGCCACGATAAACGTGCTATCGGCGGGCAAGGACGGGCTCAACGCCGAATGTGACGACGAAACCACCTCTTTTACCGCACAAGAGGGCTTTGTCGCCCTCAAAGACACCGCGTACGCTTGCAACGTTTTGGGCGACGGCATACAGGCGGATACCGTTGTGTATATCGACGGCGGAACGTGCAACATCACAACGCAGGGAGAGTTTGTGCCCGACACGGCGCAAAACCGCTTGGAATACGACCTTGACGAGGACGACTTCCGCTACGTCAAGTGGGGCGAAAACTACAAAAAGGTGGCAAGCGACTACTTTTCTCGCGAGACGATGTACGCGTTGAAGCAGGGTTGCAAGGGCATCAAGGCGGGAGAAATAGAGTATCCCGATCCCGAAAATTCGGATAATGAAATTACACTGTTGCAGGGCGACTACTGCATTGCGATAAAGTCGGGCGACATTTTTGTACATTCTACCGACGACGCCGTACACGCCAACAGCGGAAGCGTGCTTATTTGGGGCGGTACGCTACAATTGGAAACGTCGGACGACGGCATAACGGCGGATGTGTTGACAAGGATATCGGGCGGTAACGTCACGGTAAAGGATAGTTACGAGGGCTTGGAAGGCGCCTTTGTGGAGATAACGGACGGCACGGTGGATGTCACAGCGACGGACGACGGCATCAACGCGTCATGCGACGACGTTGCAGTGGCGGAATACATCGCGATATGCGGAGGAAACGTCACGGTAAACGCCGATGGGGACGGCTTGGACAGCAACGGAAGTCTGTACGTCACGGGCGGAAGCGTCACAGTGTTCGGTCCCACGGGCAACGGCGACGGTGGTATGGACAGCGAAACGGGCATCTACGTTGACGGCGGAACGCTTGCCGTCCTTTCCTCTCGCGGAATGACGGAATTGCCCTCCGACAAGTCGGCGCAGTACGTCATCGCGTGCGGTGGTTGGAACGTTACGGCAGGCGAAACGATCTCCGTGCGGGACGCCAAGGGCAAAACGCTGTGGCAGACGGTTGCCGTCAAAAACGCCCAAACGCTTATTTTCAGTTGCGACGGGCTGTTAAAGGACGGCACCTACGGCGTGTACAACGGCGAAACGAAACTTGCGGATATCAAACTTACGGAGCAAATTTCCTCTTACGGGATACAAGGCGGTTTCGGTCCCGGCGGTCCCGGCGGACCTGGTACCCCCGGTGGTCCTGGTGGTGGTTTTGGACCGGGCAAAGGCATGTAAAAAGTAAATTTTGTCTCTTTGTATGCAAAAAAGGGCATCACTCGCATATCCCCATCAAAACGGCTTCACGGTGTCGCTCGCATATCCCCTGTAAAAAGGCTTCGCTTCGGGGCTGTCGAATTATACTTTTGGGGTTGCTTATTCAATTAAATTCGACAGCCCCTCGTTGCAGATTATTTTACAGGGGATACACTCGCTCTGTCTATTACAAGGTCGGGACATATTTGGACTTACTGGTTTCGGGACAGTTCCTTGTTGCAGATTGTTTTGATTGGGGAAATACTCGCTCTTGCCGTCACAAGGTCCCCGACCGCCCACCCCTGCGTCGCAAATCGCCCTTGACATCTCCGCACGCACGAACAGTGCGGGCGGGGTTTGTTGTCAGGCGTTTGCTCCTTTCCCCTCCAAGTCTTTGGGACTTGGTGGGGGCCCATAGTTTGTGGGGAAATGATTGTGAGTGCTATAAATTGTGTTTCCCTTTCGGTGGCGAAGTGCGCGTCACAGGTATTGCGTTTTCGGGCGTCGAAGGCTCAACCGTCTTTGTTTTCCGTTTCGGTCGGTTCGCCCGATTGGTTTTCCGTTTCGTCAATTTCACATGGTCGGGCTTCCGTTTCGGTCGGTTCGCATGGTTGCGCTTCCGTTTCGACGTTTGTTGAGGGGCTTTGATCTTGCGTGTCGCGTTTGCCGAACACGCGTCCGAACAGTCCCTTTTCGCGAGGAGGCTCCTCCGTCGATTGCGGTGCCGTCCCGCGCAGTTGATCTGTGGTCAGACTGCCGTTTTTGCGTTCGATCTTTATTTCCCATTGAATGAGGAAGGTCAGCGCCGCGCGCAACAAAATGATCGCGCCCAACATCAGCAACTCTTCCCAATCGCGTGCCACGACGGTGCGCAACAACTCTCCGCCTATTTTGAATTCCAACGACAGGGCAATGCCCTCAGCCAACCGCAGGCGAACGTGTTGTTGACGTCTGAACAGCTCGATTACTGCCGAAAAAATGGCGAACACGAGCACTGCCGTGCCTATTACTTCGATCACCAGTACAATGTACCTTATTGCCAGATCGAAGTATTCTTCGATGGTCGTGTACAGATTCATTGATTTTCTCCGAATGTGCTTTTGTTTATAATAGCATCTGCGTTGCCCGTTGTCAATAGTCAATTTTTTGCCGAGCGCAATTTTGTTTGCAATTTTGGCTTGTCAAATGAGGCGCAAATGTTACCTCGGTAGGAACAAAATGCGATAAAAATAGAAAAATTGCCCCTATGGGGTAGAATTTTGTCGATTTTTGTTGACACAAATGCCTTTGTATGATACAGTATAGATGCAGTTAATGTAATAAATACAAAGGATAAAATTTTTTTATGCTTTATTGGTTGATGTGGTTTTTATCGGGACTGTTTTTTAACGGCTTTTTTTCCTTTGTATTGATACGTTTTCCGTCAAAACTTATCTTTCCGTTACACGACTCAACGGCACAAATGTGCGCAAATGGTTGACGTTATCCGCTTTTTCGGCGATGACGGCGTTGGACGTTTGGGTGTTTGTTTGGAATATCGTCACTTTTGTCAAGTGCGTCAAGGCAGGCTATACCTTCGAAAGGGGAGAATTTCCCTTTGCGGTGTGGCCGATTTTTTTTGCCGTGGCGGTGTTTGCGCTGTGCTTGACGGCGGGAGCGCTCGTCATGCGCTTTGCTCCCAAAAGGGAGAGCGCGGAAGTTGCGCACAAGGGCGTTTGGGCGCCGAGTTCCTGGTTGGGTACAGCCCGAGCGTTGCTTTTGTGCGTTGCGATACTGTTCGGCGGAGCCATCCTCGCTCTTATTCTCGACTACATACTCATCGCCAAGGTGAGTTTTGCGCTTGCAAAGCGGTTTGTGCTTTTGGGCGTTACGGCAGAGGTCGCGGTCGTGGCGGTCATCGGCGTGATATTGCGCAAGCACATCGTCAAACGGAGCAATGTTTTGTGCGTGGCGGTAAGCGTGGCATTGCTCGCATTGTATTTGGCAATGTATCTTCTGCTGTACCTTGCCGACAGGCAGACGGTGGAAAATGTTTTCTTTTTTGCGGGATCGGGCGCGTTTGTGCTTATCCCGATGTTTTTTGTCGTAGGCTTTTTGCTGTGGGCGGGCACGCGTAAAAAGCGTTTCGACGTCGAAGATATTTAACAAAACAAAATACAAAACACAAGAGAGTTTTTATGACAAATTTATCTGTCGCTTTGAGCGAAATATGGAATTTTATCAAAGATCCCAAGTTCATCATCATGTACATGGCAGTGATGGTGGCGCTTATGGGGCTTATCGTCGTCACGGCAATGATAAGCGAACACCGCTTCGGCAACGTCACCGCCGACTTGAAAAAGAGCGCCGAAAAGGCGAGCAAGCATGCGGAAAAACTGGCGGGAAGTTCGCGATTTGAAATGCTGAAAGCTATCGACGCGCGCCCTCGTCCCGTCAACGAGTTCGTTACTGATTTTACCCTTGCCGATATGTGCAGGGAGTTTCGCAACTTTTCCGCGGGAGAGTTGGGGTTGTACTACGACGAAAGCACGATACGCGCCTTTGTGTCGGGGTTGGCTGTGTCTCGTTTGCTCATCTTGCAGGGCATTTCCGGCTCGGGCAAGACGTCGTTGGCGTTTGCTTTCGGCGAGTTTGTGCGCAACTCCGCAACGGTCATTCCCGTGCAATCCATGTGGAAGGAACGCGCCGATCTGTTGGGGTACTACAACGAATTTACCAAGCGTTTCAACGAAACGCCCCTGCTTTGCAAAATGTACGAGGCAAATAAGCACAAGGATATGTACGTCGCCATTCTGGACGAGCTGAACATCGCCCGAGTGGAGTACTACTTTGCGGAATTTTTGTCCCTTATGGAACTGCCCGATCCCGACATGCGCAATCTCGAAGTGGTCTCGGACAGTTGGGACAGCGATCCGCGCGGGATCATCAACGGCTGTATCCGCCTGCCCGAAAACATGTGGTTTGTGGGCACGGTGAACGATGACGATTCGGCGTACGCGATATCCGACAAGGTTTTCGACCGCGCAATGGCGGTGGATCTCGACGACAGCGCCGATCGCGTCGATTGCGAGGACGAGGCGCCTTCTCCCGTCTCCTACGACATGCTGTGCGCGCTAATGAAACAGGCAAACGGCGTTCTTTCCCAAGAGGGCGCAAAGGCTATTCTGGCGTTGGACGAATATCTCACCGATGTGTTCGGCATCACTTTCGGCAATCGCATACGCAGGCAGATATCTGCCTATGTCTCCTTCTACGTTGCGTGCGGAGGTAGCGAAACGGAGGCGTTGGACGACATTTTGGCAAAAAAAGTGCTCCGCAAGTTGGAGTACCGCGACGTATCCCGTCTGCATGCGGAGTTGTCCGCTTTGAAGCAACTTGTAAGGGATCTGTTCGGTACTGCGTCGCGTTGCGAAAAGTACATTGACGCCATCTCGGGCAAGTAGGTCAAACATGAAAACAAGACGTACATTTGTGTATATATTGGGCTTGCTCACCGTGCTGGTGCTGGCAACGGTTTGCGTGTTGACGGTCTTTTTGGTGCGGGAAGCAATGGGCGCCTACGACAACAGACAAAAACCGCGGTTCGATCTGCCCGACAATATCCCGTGGGATCGTATCCCGTGGCGCGATTTCGACGACAGTTTTCCGTGGGACGAAGTGCCCTGGGAGGAACTTCCGCCCGATACCCCTTGGGAGGACGTGCAGTGGGAACTCGTTCCGTGGGAAAGTTTGCCCGACGGCGTGGCGGACGACATACCTTTGGCAATTATCCCTTGGGATCGACTGCCTGCGGATACAGACTGGGAAAACGTGCCTTGGCAAGCCGTCCCGTGGGAAAGTTTGCCACAGGATCTGCCTTGGCAGGACATGCCTCTTGTGCAAGTGCCGTGGGAAAATTTGCCGTCGGATGCCCCTTGGCAGGATATCCCGTGGAAAGAGGTGCCGTGGGAACAACTTCCCGACGATACACCTTGGCAAAACGTGCCCTTTGACGGCGTTCCGTGGGGGCAACTTCCCGACGACTTCCCGTGGGAAGAAGTGCCTTGGCAGGACATGCCCGACGATTTCAATTGGGAATCATTGGTTTGCGACCACGTTTTCGGAGATTGGCAGGACGTGATACCCGCCACCTGCGTGGAACAGGGCGTTAGCATGCACATCTGCGAACATTGCGGTGCCGTTGAAACGGCGACGACGCCACCTACGGGAGAACATGTTTTCGAGGGCGAATGGGAAGTCAAAACGCCCGCCACCTGCGTGGAAGGCGGAGAGGACAGACGGCTGTGTTCGCAATGCGGAGTGGCGGAGGAAACTACGCCCACCGAACCTACGGGGATACACATTTACGACGAAACGGGCAAGTGCCGTCAGTGCGACAGACGGCAGATAGTCGTTACGAGCGTCAGCATGTCCAAGCAGTACGACGGTGTCCCCTTGACGGCGGAGCAAACGCAAATAACTTTCGGTTCTTTGAATGACGGTCACGAGTTGAAAGCGGTGTTTACGGGTTCTCTGCTCAATGTGGGCATAACGGACAATCTGTTTACGTTGCAAATAACGGACGGCGACGGGGGAGACGTATCCGACGGATACGAGATAGAATTGGTTTACGGAACTCTCGAAGTGACAAAAAGGCACATAACGGTGACGACGCTGTCCGCCGAGCAGGAATATAACGGCAGTGCGCTCGTCTGTCACGAATACGACTGCGCCGACCTTGCGGAGGGGGACGAGATACGCGCGGTGTTTTCGGCAAGTTTGACGGAGCGCGGGCGTTGCGATAACGTCGCGTCCTTTACCGTCGTCAACGCCGAGGGCGAAGACGTAACGACAAATTACGCCATAAGTTTGGCGTTCGGTACCCTTACGGTATATTAGGAGATATATGTTGTACGAAGATTACGAAAGGCGACTTGCAAAACGCAACAAAAGGATAGCGTCGCTGTGGAAGTTGCGCTATCTGTTTGTGGCGTTGCTGTTTGCGCTTGCATTGTGCTCGGCGCTGTTGGCGATCGCGGGAACGGTGACGGAAATCAACTGCGCGCAGAGCGTGGTCTACGGCGAAAGCCCGAGCGTTTTTGGCAAGGCTGTATTCAAGGACGTATCCTACCGTTACAGGACGATAGAGGGCGAGTGGACCGCCGTCGCGCCCAAGGACGCGGGAACGTACGAGGTGCAGGCGGTATCTCACGGTTTGGCAGGCAAAGAGCGTGTGAGCGAAGTGCGCCGTTTCAGCATTTTGCCCGCTCCCCTTACCGTCAAAGTTACGGACGCCGATGTCGATTTCGGCAAACTTCCCCAAAACGTTTGGGCAGACGCGCTCAAATACGGCGACAAACTCGTCGCGGGCGAATTTGTTTGGTCCTACGACGGCAACACGATGGACGTCCTTCCCGTAAAGGAGCAACTGCGCGTAACGGACGGCGACGGCAGGGACGTCACGGCAAATTACAGCATAACCGTGCAGAGCAAAAAAATCATCTGCAACCCCTTGGACGTACAGGCGACCACTCCCGACGCAAGTTGGATCTACGACGGACGACCGCACACGGCAAGCGATCTGACGGTAACGGGCTTGCTGAACGGGCACAAATTTACCAACGTATGCACGCCTGCGGTGACGGAAGTCGGCAGTGCGGACAACACGCTGTTGAGTTTTGCAATACGGGACGAGGACGGAAACGACGTGACCGAGCACAACAACGTCAGCGCGTATGCGGGCAAATTGACGGTGAGCAAACGCCCTCTCGCCCTCTCTACGGGTAGCGCCGTCTGGACTTACGACGGCAGGGAGCACTCCCTCGACGAAGTTTCGGCAGAGGGGCTTGCAGAGGGACACGCTTTGCATTCTTCTCGTTGGGAAGTTTTGACAAACGTCGCCGAGAGGGACAACAGCGCAATTTTTTCTGTAACGGACGGTGACGGCAACGACGTTACGCACAACTACGAGGTGGATATGCGCTTGGGAAGGATAGCCGTTGCCAAACGCTCCGCGACGATCCGAACGCAGGGCGCGGAAGCCGTCTACGACGCAGAAGTGCACTTTGACGATTCGGCGCCCACGACGGACGGTCTGGCAGAGGGGGACTATCTTCAAGTTATAAGCGCCTACCGACAACGGCTGACGGATGTCGGCAAAGCGACAAACAGCGTGCAGTACACCGTTGTCAACGTCGAGGGAACGGACGTCAAGGCAAATTACGACATCAAGGAGCAGTGGGGCGTCATTTCCGTAACGCAACGTCCCGTCACAGTAACAAGCGAGGGCGGAGTTTGGACGTACGACGGCAGGGAGCACAGCGTTACCGAGGGCTATACCGTCAGCGGACAGGTAGACGGGCACACAGTAACGTTGAGCGATTGGGCGATCATCGTCAACGCGGGCAGTGCAGACAACAAGCCCAAAACCGTTGCAGTCGCCGACGCCGACGGCAGGGACGTCACCGCCAACTACCGTTTCGGCTACGTCAACGGCAAACTCGTCGTCAACAAACGCATTTTCGAGGTGCAAACGGGCAACGCGGTGTTTGTGCACACGGGCAAGCCCAACAAGTTTTTGCAATACGATCTTTTGCCGAGTAGCGGTGCAGACGAGGGCTTGCTTGCGGAATTGGAACACCGCATAACGGGTGTCTCTTCCGACGGAGTTACCGCCGTCACCGACAGCAACGGACGTCAAGGCTATGCGGATAACGTGCAAAGTTTTTCGATAGCGGACGGTAGCGGTCGCGACGTTTCCTCCAACTACACGGTAAAAGGCAAGTGGGGACAAATTCGCGTAAAAGCGCCCATAAAGGTGCGCGTGTACGCATTGAGCAAGATCTACGACGGCACGGAGTTGCGCTACAAACCAACCGATTGGACGGTGGAAAGCGTCCCCGTCGGCGTGCAAAAGGAGTGGGTAAACGCGGAACTGTGCGGAAGCCTCACCGAAGTGGGAACTTTGTCCCTTGCGCAAGTAGCCATGCAAAGCAGTTTCTTCGTCACCGACGACGCGGGCAAAAATTTGCTTTCGGACGAAACGGATCCCAACCGCGTGGACCTTGTGGGCGTTCCGCTCACGGTGCTTGCCCGTCCCGTCACGGTCACGAGCGTTTCCGTTTCGCAAACCAAGGGAGATTCGCCCCTCTACGGCAATTCGGAAAATTGCGCCTGGATATCCTCGGGTACCCTTCTTGACGGGCACGAGATATCCTTTGACATAACGGGAGTGCTGACTTTGGATATGCAAAGCGCGCCCAACACCGTCTTTGCAAAGGTCTTTGACGAAAACAAACAGGACGTTTCGCGCTTTTACGATTTTAGTTACAACTACGGCACGTTAAGTTGGATATAACTCCTCAAAACAGCCAAAATAGCGATATGGGGTGAAAAAAAAAGAGAACGCCAAGCAGGTCAAGGCGTTCTTTTTTTGACGTATGGGGCATGTTTTTTATATTACGTTCTATGAGAAGGTCAAAACAAAGATAAATCGTGAAAAACTGTTTGTCCCCAATATTGGACGCAGAACCGCATGACGGGGCGATCGGAAAATGTGCAAATGTTACGGCGCGTCAGTCGTTTGCGGAGGGGAAGAACTTTTCGAAGCGTTGCAAAATGTCCCTCAAATAGTCGTCAAGGTATTTTAGGGTTGGTTCCCGTAACAGTCGGGGCACGCCGAAATAGGCTTCGGCTATCGAGCCTGCAATTGCACCCAAAGTGTCGCTGTCCCCTCCCAATGACACGGCGTTGCGTACGGCGTCCTCAAAGTCCCTCGCTTCGAGAAAAGCCTCTATCGCCTGCGGAACGGATTTTTGGCAGGAGATGTTGTAGTAGTAGGAAGGACGTATCTCGTCCAGCGTAAAGTCCATTGGGTAGTAGTTATTGGCTATCACGTCCCGTATTTGTTGCTTGCTTGCGCCCGTTTTTGCCATATATATTGCAACGGCTGTCGCTTCGGCGCCTTTCAGCCCCTCGGGGTGATCGTGCGTAACGGCAGTGACGCGGTAGGATAGATCCTTTGCCTGATCGAGGCTTTGCGCCACCCAACCGCACGCGCTCACTCGCATTGCCGAACCGTTTCCGTAACTGTTGTAGGGTTGGGGATCCTCGCTTACCAGCCAACGGGCAAAGTTTCCGCCAAAACCGCAATCGGGATAGCGCGCTCCCAATTCGCGCATACATTGCACCGCCTTGTCGCTTAATTGCAGATAGTCGCCGTCGCAATCCAGCAACGCCTTTGCAACGGCAAGCGTCATCACGCTGTCGTCCGTAAAGTGACTTTTGGGGTGAATGATCTCAAACTGTTTTTTCTTGATGTTGTGCCATTCGAAATACGAACCGATAATGTCGCCTGCGATCGCGCCTATCATTGCGTGCCTCCGTAGGAAAAATTTGTTTTGACTTTCAAAACATTTTGTAACAATATTATAGCGTTTGGCGCGGGCGTTGTCAAGAGTGTTTGGGGCAAAGTTGCACAAAAATATCTTTTGCATTTGACTGCGGGCGCAATTTGCACTAAAATATTGGGCGTAAAGTTTTTTTGGGGTGAGGTCGTTATGCAAACCGAGTTGGAAAAATTTGCCGATATCATTTTACAAAGCCAAAACATTGTGTTTTTCGGCGGTGCGGGCGTATCCACCGAAAGCGGTATTCCCGATTTTCGCTCTGCCCACGGCTTGTTTGCCGAGCACGGCGAACTTTCGCCCGAGGAGATAGTTTCTCACGAGTATTTTTTGTCGCACACGGACAAGTTCTACAAGTTCTATCGCGACAAAATGCTGTTTCCCGACGCCCGACCTAATGTCGCGCACAACTATCTTGCCAAGTTGGAAAGGGCAGGCAAGCTAAAAGCGGTGGTGACGCAAAATATCGACGGTCTGCACCAAAAGGCGGGTAGCAAACGGGTGTTTGAACTGCACGGAAGCGTTCATCGCAACTACTGCATGCACTGCGGAAAGTTTTTCGGCGTGGATATTATCGCCAAAAGCAACGGCGTTCCGCATTGCGATTGCGGTGGGATAGTAAAACCCGACGTCGTGCTCTACGGAGAATCGCTAAACGGCGACGTCATTGCTCATTCGGTGGACGCCATTTCCCGCGCGGATACGTTGATCATCGGCGGAACGTCCTTGGTGGTGTACCCCGCGGCGAGTTTTATCGACTTTTTCAACGGCAGGCACCTTGTCATCATCAACAAGTCTCCCACCTTTGCCGACCGTCGGGCAGAACTGCTTTTTGCCGACAACATCGGCGAAGTGTTTTCCTCCTTGGACCAAATGCGCCTGCTCGGTTGACGCGCAGTATGCCCCTTTTGCGGAAGTTTTGTGTCTCCCCGCCCTCGCCTTCCGCAATAAACGCCCCCGCGTTAGCAGAAAACAAAATATGAATATCGCGTAGTCACTGCCCTCCCACCAAATCGTCCTCGCTCGTTTTGTGCAATCGCCGACCGCAAATTTGTGGTCGGTTCCGTTGACGATCAGCGTTTCCTCTTTCCACTCGGTGGCACTCGCACCTCGTGGAGGCCCGTATTATATGCGTCTGTGGACGCTCTGTCGTGAGTGCGGGCAAGTTGGGGGCATTTCTGACGCCCCAACGCAGTCGTTACTGACAGGTGACTGATAAGTTTCGACATAAAAAAGCAAGTTGTTTACTTGAAATCGGCGCGGGCAAAGATCGCCAAACTGCGCACAACGACTTCTGCCGTCACTGCCGACGTCAAAAAACGATCGTGCCGAAATACGAGTCGAGTTTTTGCCATTAAAATACAGTATGTGACTTCACTTGTTCCACCAAATTGCACTTGTATGGTCAGATATCAATTTTGGGGTGGCGTGATTTCAGATATGCAAGTGTGTTGGGAATATTTTGTTTTACAACGATCAAATCTTCCTCCAAAATGCCAACCGGGTTTTCTACCATTACGTCAATTCCGTCTATGTTTTGCGTTTCTCCGTCGAACATGACCAATCTGAAACCGTTGCGATCGCCGAGATTTACCCAACCGTGATCGCCTTTTTTTACGCCTGTGGCAAGATACTCTGCTCTGTCTTTGGTTAACTCCACGATATCGTATTCTTGTATTGGACGCACTTTGCCCTCGTACATATCCGTATCGTCGGGATCAAAAGGTTTTACGATCTGCAAATTTTGTGGCTGAACTCTGACGATATCATGTTTGTAATCATCGCCGAAAGGTGTTTGCGTTAGTGTTTCGTGAAAAAATACAATTATATCGCCCGTTTTTTCAACATCAAAAATAAACCCCTCTTCTCCAATGGCAATATTCTTTTCAACGCACATTTCGTTTTGTTTTATCAATTTTACTATGTCGTATCGTTTCATTGTTTTGCATATCCTCCAAATGGCGTAGTCAACTGAATTTTGCCGTTGGGAAATACCATCCACCCAACAACAATGGCAATGTACTTTCCTGTGTTTTTATCGAGTAAATTTGTTGTTACGTTTATTTGCTGTCCGTATTCGTTTTGTTTGTAAAGCACATAGTTGCCACTTTTATACGCCACTTGCGCTTGTTTTGTAAACTCGGATATCAAATAATCTTTGTCAGTTATATCATACCCATATTTCTCAAACAATTTCATTTTTCCATTTTTGTTATTAGGATCAAATGCGTATTCGCTCATTTTAGAATCAGAAATATAAACCGTAATATTAGGGCATTCGACAAAGACAAGAAAACAGTGGCAATTGTTGTGTAATGGCGGTTTAGGACTACTACTTTGCACAAAACAGCATTCGTGCAAATTCAGACATTTTCCGCAATGGAATTTGCCGCTTGAATCTACAATTCCGTAAATATTTGTTTTCTTTTCCTCATTGGTCACTGCCGCAGCAAAACCGCTGTGTATCCATTGCACCCATTGGACATTGTCGCTATAACTTGATCGACTTTTGTTTTGGTTGTCTAACAACTTGACTGCTTGATCGTAAATTTCTCGTAGTAACATTATATCTCCCATATTTGAGTATTAAAATAGAACATACTTTCTATTTCTCATATATTATACAACCAAATTTGGATTTGTCAAGAATGTTTATCAGATAATTTTAGCAATAAAAACAATTTTACATTATTTGATTTTTTTGTCAAGTATGGTCGTGGGGGGGGGTAGGACTCGTCCCAAGCAAAGCGCAGGGTGAGCACATTTTGCGTTAAGCCGATCTGCACGGTGCGCAGTTGGTAGCAAAATGCACAAGGGCGGGCTTTTGCGCAAGTAAACTCCAAATGCTCGCCCGCAGTGGAAGTGCAAGGAGCGTGCGACGCCCCTCAGCGATTGCTACACAAAGTGTCAATCGCGTAGTCACCGACTCCCACCAAATCGTCCTCGTTCGTCCTGCGCAATCACCAACCGCTTGTTGCGGTCGGTTCCGATTGCGAACGGCTCGTCCTCTCCCACAAAAGTCTCGCAAGCTCAACTTTTGCGGGTTCCCGTGTGTCCGTTAAATCGGCAATGTTACACGGTGGTGCTCTAACCTGCAAAACAAAAGCACCACCCTTTTCGGGCAGTGCTATTGGTAGAACAGACATTAATTTGTACGAACTCAAATTTACAGTATTTGTATCGTTTAGCGCAGTGGAAATCTCTTTT
>CANQJK010000018.1 GCA_947624235.1 uncultured Clostridia bacterium
GCGAATAAAAATAAACTTTACCTTATTTTATATTATATTTTAGTCTTTGTCAACACTAAAAATACCATTGCGCGTGTCGAAAATGCACATTAGTTGTCGATTTGTGACAAAACAAACGAAAAGCCTCGTCGCAAGCGACAAAGCCTTGGTCAAATCAGAACTTTTGGGACAAAACCGTTTCGCCGTCAAAGTTGAAAACTTCGATACCTTTTTCGTCTGCAATGCAGTAAGTTGCGCAATCCTTGGGCAGGGCAACGCTACTTACGTTGACGCAGTACACTCCCTCCGTTTTTACCAGTTCGTTTACATGAAAGTGTCCGTAAATTAGCACATCGCCTACCGCAAGTTTGGGCAGGTTGTTTTTGTTGTAGACATGCCCGTGCGTACAATAAATTCTCCTGTTACCGAGAGGAATGACGCAATCCCTGACAAAGGGAAATTCGCTTATCATCTGATCCACCTCGCTGTCGCAGTTGCCCACTATCGCTATGATCTTGTCGGACAGGGCGTTGAGTATCTGCGCCACTTTCATAGGGGCATAGTCGCGCGGAAAGGGGTTGCGCGGTCCATGATTGTAAATGTCCCCCAACAACACCAATTTGTCCGCGTTGCAAAGTTGAAATTGCTCCGTTATCTTTTGCGCCCAATAGGCAGAGCCGTGTATATCCGTTGCGAAAAACAGTTTCATATTCTAATCCTCGTCGTCCGTGGGAATGACGTCGCCATCCTCGTCCGAATCTTCTTCCTCCGCCACTTTGCAGGAACCGCAACAATCGGGATAGACGGGGGTGATACCCAATTCGTCCAGCGTGTACTCGTTGAATTCGAAGGACTCTTCGCCCGTCATGTGCTTGACGACGACGGTGTGACGCAACATGTCGACGCTGTCCACCTTGGCGCGTCCTTTGGGCGTGTCGATGTCGCTACCCACTTTGGGCATAAATTTGAGCGTGTCGATGTAGTATTGATCTTCAAAATAAAGACAGCACATCAATCGTCCGCACAAGCCCGAGATCTTTGACGGGTTGAGGGACAGCCCCTGATGTTTTGCCATTTTTATCGAAACGCGTCCGTAGTCGCACATGTAGTCGTTGCAACAGCACACTCTGCCACACGGTCCCAAACCGCCCTTTATCTTACATTCGTCGCGAACGCCTATCTGGCGCAACTCTATGCGCATATGAAACTCGTTGGCGATCTCCTTTACCAAATCGCGAAAATCGATGCGGTGCTCGGAAGTAAAATAAAATACCACCCTCGTGCCGTCGAAACTAAAATCCACATCGACGAATTTCATCTCCAACTTGCGATTGTTTGCCAATTTTTGAGCAACGCTCATGGCTTGTTTGCGTTTGGAAAAATTTTCGTTGCGACGTGCGATATCCGCCTCGGTCGCCTTGCGAATCACAGGTTTAAGCTCTTTGAGATCGGCGTCGTCCATTTCCTGATTAGGCAAAACGACGGTGCCGAATTCCGTGCCCTGCGCCGTTTGAACAATTACGCCGTCTCCCTTTTTGAAAGTTTCGCCCTTCGGGGAAAAATAATACAGTTTGCCCGGGTTTTTGAATTTGATCCCCACTATTTCCGACATTGATATTTCGTCTCCAAAATTGAATTTAGCAGTCTGTCCACCACAACGGTCACGTTGCCGTTGTCGTCCAGCCTGCGTTTGGCTGTATTTATTACTGATATGCACGCCTCTGCGCCCGCCAGCGTGTAGTTTGCGCAAATTTTGGCAATAGTATTGTGTAGTCGAGGCAAAACACACAAACTCGGCGCCAAGCGGTAGACAACGGATTCTCTGTACAGCAACGTCAAAAATCCCAAAAAGTCCAATATGTTGTCCCTTTTTGCAAGGATATCCGAGGCGTATTTGAGAGCGTTTTTGGTGGACGTCATTTCCGTTGCTACGTCTATTGCCGTATTGTACGCGTCAAATACGGCGGGATTTGCCAAAAGCCGTTCGCCCATTTGGACGCTTCCGCCCGACATCGCGGCCGCCATTTCGCAATATTCCAACTTGAAACTCTTTTGCAACAGCGCCTCGCGCACCTGCGCTACCGAAAGTTTGGTTTGCCTTAAAATCTGACAACGACTGCGCACCGTGGGAAGCAATGCCTCCGCGTCCGTGACTCCCACAAAAATGTACACGTTGTTTTGCGGTTCTTCGAGAGTTTTGAGAAGCTTGTTTTGCCACAGTTCGCACCCGACGCCCGAAACGGAATCGGAAGCGTTTATCAAAAAGACGCGTTGCTCGCTGTTGTCAACGGGGCGACGGTAACTTTCCTCCACCAAATACGCCATATCCGCAACGGTCAGACGATTTTTCTGCTTATCCGACGGCAAACAGATAACATCGAGGTGCTCGCCCGACTTGACCTTTTTGCACGCTTCGCAGTCGTCCCCCACATGGCTATGACACATTGTGACAAGGGCGCATTCCTTCAACAGACTGTCGAGATACTGCTTTTCTCCCGCAACAATGTAGGCGTGCACGGCATGTCCCTCTGCGAAGGCGTCACTCAAATATTGTCCGATGTTGTTGTCGAGATAACTCACCTGAGCACACCCCTTCTGAAAAGGACTTCGCGTAGCTTCATTTGCGTTTGCTGTTCCGTACCCGACGCGTCTATCACTTCGAAACACTCGGGACGCTCGGCTATCAACTTTTTGTAGCCTTGATACACCTTGGCGTGAAAGGCTTGCTCCACGGCTTCCATTCGATCGGTCTTATCCGCACCGCCCTTGCGCTTGAAGGCGTTTTCGGGGTTGAGGTCGAGAAAAACGGTAAACTCGGGCATATACTCGCCCACGGCAATTTCGTTGAGCAAAACTATCTTTTCCAAGCCCAAACCGCGTCCTAAACCTTGATAGACGTAGGAAGAATGAACATACCTGTCGCAAAACACCACTTTGCCCTGTTCGAGGGCGGGTTTTACTATATCTTTGAGATGCTGAATACGCGACGCGCTGTACAAAAAAGCCTCGCAAAGATCGTCCATATCCGTGTTGCGTGCGTCCAATATTATCTTGCGAATTTGCTCGGCGATATCGCTACCGCCCGGTTCGCGCGTGAAAACCATGTTGTTGTAGCCGTTTTCCTCGCAAAATTGTTTGAGTAGTCTTGTCTGGTGCGTTTTGCCTACACCGTCACATCCTTCGATAGTAATGAAATTGCGCATAATGGCTCCCGAAATTTGTAGTGTACAATAATATATTAACACATATTTTGCAATCTTTCAAGTGTTTGCACCATTGACAACGGGAGCTAAAAACGCTATAATATTGAAGAAAATACTATGGACGGATTTTTTGCAAAGGTTTACGAAACGGTAAAACAGATACCGCTCGGCAAAGTGGCGACTTACGGACAGATCGCGCGACTTGTGGGCGATCCGCGCGCAGGCAGACAGGTGGGTTGGGCATTACACGTCAACCCGCAACCATACATTGTGCCCTGTCACCGCGTGGTAAATCGCCAAGGCAAGCTGAGCGGAGCTTTTGCATTCGGAGGACAGGACGCGCAACGCTATCTGTTGATGAACGAGGGCGTGGAATTTTTGGACGACGAAACGGTAAATTTGAGTAAACACCTTTGGGAGGTATAAATTGTTAGACAAAAAATCGGATACGGTGCTGAGACTGTTGATAGAAAAAACTCAACATTCCTACAAGGTGCTCAACAAAATTCAAATAGTAGCCGAACTTCCGCCCCGACTGCATATCGATGCGCAGGAAATGCTGGAAATTGTAGCGTTTTTGAAAGAAAACGAGTACCTGGACGTAAAATATCAAGATAAAGACGAGATCTGCCTTTGCACGACGGTAAAAGCAAAAAGCTACATCGACGGGGAAAAGAACATCGTTCACCCTGCGCATTTTACCACGCGACAATTTGTGCTGTTGTTTGCAGGGACATTTGTTTGCGCGTTTGCGGGAGCGCTTTTGGCTGTGCTTTTGGGCAAATTGTTTTAGGAAGGAGACGCAATGCTGAGCAAAAAAGAAATATCCGTGATGCACTGCATCTACAATGCCTGCAAAAGAAACAAGGACAGTTGCATATTGTCCGACGAATTTATTATCCAAAGCACGCCGGAAAAATTTCAATTGAACAACGAAAAGGTAGACGTTATACTCAATCAATTGGAATACGACGGGTACTTCGAATGTACCAAATCGGAACGCAAGGGACAGACGGTAAACGTCATTACCCTCAAACCGAAAGGAAAGGCATTCAAGCGAGAATTGATACAACGCAGAAGAGATTTGATAAACAACTTTTTTTGGAGAATGGTCTTTGCGGCAATGGGCGCAGGCGTAGGCTTTCTCGTGAGCATGTTGCTCAAAGGCATAAGTTGACAAAACCGTTCTGCCGATATGATAAACCAAACCAACATCATAACTATGTGAAAAGTCGTCGAAAACACACGTTTTCGACGACTTTTTTGCGTTGATAGATTTTCTATTTTGATTTTACGACCGTCGGCGTTAAGCGATAGGATCGCTGTAACGGCTCCAACTTCCGACGTACAATTTGTAGTTCTGCCACCGAGTGTCCGTCACCATCAATGCGCGACCGATTATTTCGCCGTTCATAAACCAACGGTAGCCCGTTTCGGTAAATCTGATCGTTGTCAATCCGTCGCAACCGACAAATGCGCCCGCGCCCACGTTCATCAACTCCTTGTTGAGCACTATCTCCGTCAATTGCTTGCAATTTTTGAATGCGTCCTTTGCAATGACGACTGTACCGCTCTGGACCGTGTAGCTACCCGAGATGTTTTTGCGCGCCTCGATGAGGCAACTTCCCACATAAAGCACGGCGTCCATATGCCAATTTTCGTCATCGAGGTAGTAAGCACTGTTATAAAATGCGTTTGCGCCGACGTAACTGACGACGTCAGATTTGAGTGTGATCTGAGTGAGTTGTCCGCAATTTTCAAAGGCTTCCTCTCCGATATAGGTCAACGTAGAGGGAAGAGTGACGCTTTTGATGTTCGTTCCGCGGAACGTTCCCGCGGGAATACGCGTTACGCCTTCGGGGACGTCTATGTTGTCATGCGCCAAATCGATGTGGAAAGAGGGATTGCCGTAGTGAAGTGGCGACGAGTAGTCGTTGTGGAAGTAGATGGACAGCCAACCTGCAAAGTCGCCTTGGTACTCCACGTTGGCTATTTGCGTGCAATTTTTGAATGCGTCGGCATCTACCGTTTTGAGCGACTTCGGCAAAACAATACGTTGCAACGTCGTGCAATCGGAAAAGGCTTCTGCGGATATGCTGACCGTTCCTTCGCGCACCGTCACGTCCGTATTGGAGTACGTGCCGTCGGCTTGTTGCGCTTGGTGAGCCTTGATAAGGTGCTTGCCTATGTACAGTACATCCTCCGTCCAATGCGAGGGATCGTTTACAAAGGCGGTGTTGAGGAAGGCGCTCTTGCCTATTTCCTCCAATTGATCGCCTATTTCTATTTGCGAAAGGGACGTGCAGTTGAGGAATGCGTAATCGCCGACGTACACTATCGATTTGGGTGGGATGAAGCTTATGAGAGCGCCACAGTTGGAAAAGGCTCTGCTCTCTATGCGTTTGAGGGCTTCGCCGTCGCCGTCCACCGTGACGGTGCGCAAACCCGTGCAGTAGTAAAACGCCATTTCCCCTATCCGTTCCAGACAGGACGGGATAGTCAACGTTTCCATTGCGCTATTGTTGAAAAATGCGTCCTCGCCGATCTCCTTGACGGGATACTCCGTCGGCAGATAGTTGCCGTCCTCGCCCAATTCTCTGTGATTTGCGTTGATGACGATATTTTTGGCTTTGGATACCAACCTGTCGTCAGAAACGATGCAATGATTGCCCTCTATCTTGTAGATAAGCCCGTCAAAATTGCACACCGAGCACAAGTTGCTGTTGCTCCAATCGTGCGACGTTTCTTCCTCTAATTGACAATTGACGCATTGGCGCTTGTGTCCTGTCGCCGTGACGGACACCAACGTCCAACTGTGCATCGAAACTTCGCTGTCTATATGTTCCACCCTGTTGTTGCACTCTCTGCACTGCTCAATGGTCTTGCCTTGCTGTTCACAATTCGATTCGACCTTGCTGACCACTTCGTAGTTGTGCTCTCCGTACGCCCTTTCGTTGCACTTGTTGCACACTTGAACGTGCTGGATGCCGTTTTCGAACGTCCAGGACGACCAATCATGACCAACGGACTCGATTTGTCCTTGGTAGATAACGCTGAGACACACTTTGCAAGCGCGTTCGATGTTGCCCGCCTCTACGCATGTGGGCAAATTTTTAACTTCGACGACATCGCACGGCGTGGTTATTTCTTCCTCGCAACCTTCGCGCAAACATCTCACGGTGTGTTTGGGATCGTCCGCCGTTCCGCTGAATTGCGGTTGTCCCCACAGGTGTCCCAAGGGTTGTTCTGCGTGGGGTATCGTGCGCCCCTCGTGGCAAACGGCGCAAACGTAGTTGGACTTGCGCGGTTCGGTGCAGGTCGCCTGCGTTACGGTGACGGTCGGCGTGCAATCTTCGTAGTCGCCACGGTAGTCGCAAACGGTACAATAGGGACAGTGCTCGCACAGGAGCGGACTGCCTTTTAAGCGATGATCGTACTCGATCGTGTGACCGCTTGCAGGAGCTGTTACCTCTTCGTGAACGGCTTGACAATCCTTGCAAACCTTTACGTCGTAACCTGCCGTTGTGCAAGTCGGATCGAAAGACTGTCGCAATTCCAACGTGCAATTGTCTGTTTTGCGCGCCTCTTCCGCATGACAACGCGTGCAATCGGCGTAGTGAATGTGAGTGTGAGCGGTATCTTGTTCATCGACTATGACGGATACCCAATTGCCGTAGGAGTGTCCAAGCGCGTCCTGACGGTTAAGTGTCACTGTGTCTCCGCACTCGGTGCAGGTGTGCAATTCGTACCCCTCCGTCGTGCATGTGGCTTCCACTACTTGCGTGTTGTAGGAACACGCCTTCCACTGAACGTGTTCGGGATCGTTTTGACAAACTTGCTTGTGCTCGCCCACCCTTTCATCGTCGGCTTGCCAAGCGCCGTAGTTGTGTCCCAATGCCTCTACCGTTTTTTGCGCCTCTATTTGATATTCGCACACGGCGCACTTTGCGCCTTGCGTCAAACCGCTGTTTTCACAATCGGGTTGAACGGCTTCCAACACCTGTTTTTCGTGCGTCTGTTCGCCGACACGTTCGCGACATACCAAACATTCGTACCAGTGGCTCGTTTCGTCCTTTATGTACGATTGCGACAGTTGATGTTCTTCGGGCATAAGTTCGGTTTGACAAACCGTGCACAATTGATAATGCACTCCGCGAAGGGCGTCCGCGTGCCACTCTCCGTCCGGTTGGTGGGCGGGACGTACGTCAACGGGACCTGTTTTCGTTTGATCGCAGTGCTGGCATTTGTAGGTGATAACGCCGTCCTTGTCGCACTGCGCGGGAGTAGTTATGGTGCCGTTGTCCCAACTGTGCGAACCTGCGGCAAGTTCCGTTACCGTTTGATTTTTGCAAAACTCGCATGTGCGAGTGGATGTGCCGGGAGCCTCGCAATTGTCGCGATCGTCCGTGACGGTTATCGTGCATTGTTCATCTTCGCCCGGGCAGTCCTCGCGCTCGCAACGTTTGATGTGATGTTCGAAATTGGCGTCGGCAACGTGAGAATATGTAAACTCTCCTTTGTGCCCCAGCGCCGAGACAGCCGTTTGTTCGACAAGGTGTTTTCCGCACAAAGAACACACCTGTCCGTCGCTCAACCCCGCCTCGGTACATGTGGCAGGTTTGCCCGCTACGTTTTCGATAGCGTGAGCCGTGCTGTCGATGGACGTAGAACGCGTTTCTTTGTACGGCGTGCCCGCTTGCGGATCGCAGGTCGTGCAAACCCGCTCTTCCTCGCCTTCGTTTGTGCATGTGGCGGGCTTGACCACCGTCCAATTGTCAAAACTGTGTTCTTTTAGTGGCAATTCGGCAACTTCGGTGTACTCACAGTTATTGCATGTGCGCGCCTGTTGCCCCGCAACTTGACAGGTGGACGGTTCCACCACTTGCCACTCCTTACCGTCGTAGTTGTGACCGCTTGCAGGCACGATCCTTTGAGCGTCGGCAAGGGACGTTATCGCGTAATCGCCCGTTTCCGTTTCGCTGTATTTGCCACACATGGTGCACTGCCAACAATCGGTAGTGCCCGCTACCGTGCAAGTGGCAGGCGTACCTGCAACGAGCAAACCCAAATGACTCACTTTGTCTATCGAGGTGATGTCCTCGTGCTCGCATTTAACGCACACGCGCTTTTGTTCGCCCGCCTCGGTGCAGGTGGCGCCCTTTACGATCTCCACGGGGCCGTAACTGTGTCCCGTTGCGTCGATTTTTGTTTGAACGTCCTCTTTGTCGTTGCCGTCAAACTCGCCCTCTGCCGTCAAAGAAAACTTGTTGCAACGCAAGCATTGATAGCAGTCGGACAAGCCGTCCTCGGTGCAGGTGGCAGGCGTGCCGACAACCACTGTCGGTTGGTGCCCCAATGCCTTTTCCGTCTTTTGCGCCGTCAACAGCACACCGCAACGGTCGCATTTGGTGCCTTCGCTGTAACCGTCCTCGGTGCAGGTGGCAGGCGTGGCGTGCACCGCCACGGGATCGTGCCCAAGTTGTTCGATGTTGATGTCGGCAATTTCGTTGCCCTCTTTGTCGAAATTCTTGTCGCAATGCGTGCAATGGAAATGCCCCACCGTACCTGCCTGCGTGCAGGTTGCGGGAGTAGCTTCGATCCACTCGCCCATTGTGTGATTTTCGTTGCACGCACAAAGCAATGTGACAACGCAAACCACGCACAGTACCGTCAAAAGCAAAACGAGTGCTTTTTTCATAAAGTTTCTCCTTTTACAAATTTTTTCTCGAAATATTTTTAAGTTTTTTTGCCCCATATCCCCAATTTAGGTCTACTGTGCAAAATTGCAAAAAAACACACAATATTTATACTCCATATGTATAATTTTGTCAATACAAATTTTCAAGTTAAATAGATCGTCTGCAAAAAAAACAGGACGCGTTCCTTGGAAACGCGCCCTGTCGTACGCGAAAGGCGTTAGTTTGCTTGCGTGGTCGTGCTCGTTTTGTCTGCGTCGTCCGCAACAAGGCGTTTGATGAAACAACGGCGACGTTTATTTTGTTTTGCGTCAAAATACTTCCAGGCGTTTTGAATGGGTATGTTGTACTCCAAATTGAGGTTTGTTTCGGCATGCTCGATGCCGTCTTGGAGCGCGTCGCCCAACGACACCAACATGGCGGTTGACAATGCGTGATTTTTGTACTTATCCGATACGCCGATCACGCCCAGATCCAACACCTTGGGGTGATGAATGGAGCGCAACAGACGAATGAGACAGGGTATCGTCAACCTTCCGCCCGACGGACGAACAGCGTCGGAAATGTTGGGGAACAGCACGCCGAATGCCACAACGTTTTCGTCGGCGTCAAAAAGTACCCTGATGTACTTTTTGTTTATCAACAGCTTAAATTGCGACACGAGCGCCTTTTTGAGATTTTCCGTTATGGGAACAGTGCCGTAAATTTTGTCGTACGTTTCGTCCCAGATCTTAAAAATGTCGTCGGCGTATTTGTTGATGAACTGACGCGTGCTACGCGCCTGACCGAAATGCAAATTGTGTTTTTCGAGCATCTTGTAGCTTATTTCGCGATAGCGAGGATCAAAGCCCTCCTTCGGAGCGCGCAATTGATGTTCCAACCAATCTACGTCCTTGCCGTACCCGCAATTTTCGATCAACTTTTGATAGTAGGGGTAATTGTACTGTTCCTCAAACGTGCACAGTTGGTCAAAACCTTCGATAAGCAGACCTTCTCTTTCCATATCGCTGAAACCAAGCGGTCCCACTATTTCTTCCATGCCCTTGGACCGTCCCCAGTCCTCCACCGCGTTAAGCAACGCTGTCGCCACTTCCTGATCGTCGATTGCGTCAAAACGGGTGAAGCGAACCTGTTTTTGGTTCCACTTGATATTGGCTACTCGTTGCAAAATGCCCGAAATGCGTCCCACGATCTTGCCGTCGCGGTAGGCGTTGAAATACACCGCCTCTGCCTGCTCGTAGTAGACGTAGTCGCTTTTGAAAACATTCATTTCATCGCCATAGAGTGGCGGAACAAACCACTTGTTGCCTTTGTACAAATTCAAGGGAAATTCCACAAACTCTTTGCGTTCTTTTTTTGTTTTTACTTCCCGTATTTCTACCATATCAGCCTCTGTTTTCAAAAATTTTTACAATGCGCTCCTTGTAGAAAATGCGCTTCGTAATATGCTTATATTATCATTTTAGCAATCAAAAGTCAATAAAATTTAACAAAAGTGAAATTTATTATGTAATGTTTGCGCACATATTGACGAAAAAACATTGCCGTGGTACAATATTTTCAGCAAAATTCGCTTTTGCAACAAAAGTGAGGTAAAAAAAATGATAAAGATAGTTGTTGACGCAATGGGTGGCGATAACAGCCCCCAAGTAAACGTAAAAGGCGCCGTGCGGGCGCTGAACCAACTGCAAGACGTTTGCATTGTGCTTGTGGGCGATGGATCTCAACTTGACCAATTGCTTGCAGGTGAAGCCTTTGACAAATCGCGTTTGGAAATTTTGCACGCTCCCGATGTGATCTCCTGCAACGACAAACCCACAGAGGCGATCAAAAACAAAAAGGACAGCAGTATGTCCAAGGCGTTCGAACTTGTGCGCACCGATCCCGACGCGCGCGCCCTTGTGACTATCGGCTCCACGGGAGCGTTGCTTGCAGGCACCGTGTTGCGCCTTGGGCGCATAAAGGGAGTAAAGCGACCGGCGTTCTGCCCCATTTTGCCCACCGTTGTGCCCAATAGGATCGTTTCCATTTGCGACAGCGGAGCCAACGTGGATTGCGATCCGCTGTGGTTGCAACAGTTTGCCGTGATGGGGAGCCTGTACCTCACCAAAGCGTTCGGCGTGGAAAAACCCCGAGTGGCGTTGCTCAACATAGGCGTTGAGGAGGAAAAAGGCGACAACCTGCGCAAGGAAACATATCAACTGCTGAGCAACACCCCCTCAGTCAACTTTGTGGGCAATATGGAAAGTCGCGATCTGTTGAGCGGAAAGTTCGACTTGGTGGTCTGCGACGGTTTTAGCGGAAACGTGTTGCTCAAATCCACCGAGGGTGCCTGCATGGAGTTGATGCGCTTGCTCAAAAACGCTCTCAAAAGCAGTTTCAAATCAAAAATCGGCGCACTGCTGGTAAAAAAGAAACTCTATGAAGTAAAAGACTTGATGGACTACAACAAATATGGCGGAGCCGTACTTCTCGGCGCAAACAAAACGGTGGTAAAGGGGCACGGTAGCAGTAACGAAGAAGCAGTTTTTCACTGCATAGAACAAGCCTACCGCATGGAGGCAAACGGTCTTGTGGAGGCGATCGCAAAGGAAATAACGGCATAAACCGCATTTGCATTTAGCAAAACGCACAAAAGGCTGTTGCATTAAACATTTTTATACAAAACGACATCAAAAACGGCTTGAAAATATTGATTTCAAGTCGCTTTTTTGTATAATTATTAATTTTTTAATAGTTTAGCGATCAATGCGACAGCCCCTTTGTTTCTTTGGGTGAATTATTCTTTCAAGCGCAACACCCCCAACAGCAGTTGACATACCCCGATATAATGCAACTGCACCAAACTTAACACACGGGGAGCGGGAATGCACCACATCCACTTTGCCACAAAAAAGCGCCGTTGCGTGCAACAATTTTACAAACCCGCCAACGCTTTTGAAAAGTTGCTCTGTTATTTTTCTTATATTAACGAAACACCGCAAACCGTACCGACAACTACGGCGACGATGATGATCCACTTCATAACGCCCTTATCTTCTAACAACGAATACAAACCGCAACAACACCCGAACGCGACTGTCAGGATAAGAAAACTTACACCGAGCGCAAAAATATCCACCGAGAACCCCACTATCATGACGATCAAACAAATTAGCGCAAAAACGCCATGTACTACTTGCCCAACTTTCCATTTCTTCAGAGATTTCGGCTTTTCCTTTGGTTCTTCTTCTATTTTTAATGGAGCCCACCTATTCAAAATGCTTTTTAGCATTTGCAAATCTTTTTTGTCTTGTAATAGTTGTTCCGAGGTGATCTCTAACTCGGCAAAGACCTGCAAGAGAATATCAACTATTCGTATCAAGGATTCAATGAGTCGTAAGCTGTGCGGAATTTGATTTATAAATTCTTTCCTTGCCTTAACAACAGCTGATTGAGAATATCCATATCCGACATTTGAATAAGTTTCGGACAAATAATCATTTGAAGTATCTAACAAATACCCGAGTTTTTCTATTGAACGGTTACACAATTCAATAACTTGATTACGAATATCATGTGCCAATTCTTCGCTGTTTTTGTGCTGTCCGCCATGCACTTGGGCGTTTTTCTGCAATGGCTGGGCAAAAACATCCCAATCTTTTAATGCCTCTTCAAATTTTGCGACATAATTTGGCAAATAGGGCGAAAGAAACTCGCCATTGCTGAATTTTGTGCAAATCGCTTCGATCTTCGAAAAAAGTTCACGACACGCAGTCTCTTTTTCCTGCAATATTTCCCCCAGCGCCAACTCATAATGCGCCATCAACTCATCTACAAAAAAACTTTTGAAATCAGGCACATTAACGATTTTATTAAAGATCTTTGCCAAGGATTTTTTCTCTGTCAAACTGTCCAAATATGAATCGGTGACCATGACAAATTCGTGCCGTATTTCTTCTAATGCCGACGAAATAGCGCTTTCGTTATCGATCAGTGCGTACCCGCCCATCATACGATCGTAGTTTATTTTTTCAAACAAATACTTTTTTTCCTCTTCGAACCAGTGTCCCAAACCGACAAGAACATTGGCATGCACAGTTGCCGTTGCTTTTTCCTCGGCTTCGATCATTTGATTAAACGCAAAAAATTTGTCACGATCCAAATACATTATTTCGTGTTTCAATCGTTTTTTGGGGTTAGTCAAATCTGCATAGGCGGATCGCGCCTCACACATATCATCCGATATCAGTTCTTTCTCTTCCAGCAATTCTTGTAACCGTTCGTTACTATCTGTCGGCGTGGCGCCGAGCACGGAAAAAGCATCAATTATTTGCAAAGCCTATTCTCCTTCTTTCCTGTTGTTTGGGTAATGCAAGCATGGCGGTTTTGATCGCCTCTGCGGTTATCTTGTAGTCGCCATTTTTTCCGCTGATCAATCCCGCTTCTTTTACGACGAATGTGACATCCGCAAGTGTCTTCCCCGCAAGATCGCGAGCCACCTGTTCCAAATCGACATCGGAAGCAAGCGCGATATCCTTTGTGATGTTGATCAGCAAAGCCAAAATTTCTTTGGTAGACGGGAGCCCTACTTCTATATGGTTGTCGAATCTTCCTCGACGCAAAATGGCAGGATCTATTTTGTCGTACATATTGGTCATGGCAATGATCAGAACTTTGTTTTTTTGCGCATCTTGAATTTGCCGTAAAAATTCGGCGACTTCTTCATAATGATGTGTATCCGCCGTCGCTGTTGAACGGGTGGACAGGTAACTTTCCATCTCATCAATGACCACCACGGACGGAGCATTTTTGATGGCGCTTGTAAACACTGTTGCAATTCTTTTTGCCGTATCGTGAATATACGGAGAGGCGATCGTCGCGGAATTTATTTCAAATTTCGGCAATCCGAGATATTCTACCAATCTGTCCACGGCATAAGTTTTGCCACACCCCGAAGGACCGTAGAGGATCACCGACGAGGGAAAGGAAATGCCGAGCTTTGCGTAACGTTCCGGCTCGTTCAAAATAGCTATGATGTGTTCATTGAAGAATTTTTCGAGTTCGGGCCTGCCGGGAAGCGAGAATTTGCGTTCTTCACCTCTTTGCGCCGAGACGTCGAAAGTCGGAGCGACCTTTCTTTCTATCCCTGTGATTTTCGATATTTCCCGAAGTACACTATCATCAATAAAATGCGAATAAGCCTCGCCGTCGCTGAAATGTACGAGTCGCCCGCCCGAAAGGTAAGCCCCGATCACCACGTCATCAGACACTTCTTGCCCTGTATATGTTGGCAGAATATATCCGAATTCCTCAATATATATCCCGTCGTATAGGGACGCCGTCGTTACTTTTCGCATTTGCTTTAATGCAAAGGCGAATGTCACGGCTCCCTTGCGGTCACAAAGCGCAGAGCCAAAAGCAACAATGTTTAACTGAAATTGCCGATTCGAAAGCAAATAATAGTACGTTTGAGCGTCTACTTCAATACGGTTGAAGGGATCGACAGAAAATAAGAGCTTTTCGGCGCGCCATTGGTCATATAATTTCTCTCGCACGATCAAAAGCGTAGCATTTGAATAGGTACGATAAATCTCATAATTTTCGTACTCGAAAATCATTGTTTTTATTTTGATCGAACCCAATTTGTTGTTTTGTACGATCATATCTCCCTCTTATTTTGTAATGCCTGTACTCCTCAACATTTTGTCTATCGCAGAGCCCTCTCGGCGTACCATGATTTGAGCCAATCTGGAAACAATGTTCTTTAATTCGCTGATATCATTTTTCTGAACGCATTGCATTCCTTGGTTGATAAGCTGACGATAAAGCGCGGGGTTGGTGAAATCCTGCGGATTTTGCGCCATATCGGCAAAAATCGCAAGGTAGGTCTCATCGTTGGAGAACATAACTGTCACAAAGAGTTCGTACAGTTGCTGTAATAATGTTTCGGCAGTCGGCGAATTGGCATCGATCGCTCTTTGCGCGTTTTCTCTTAAATTGTTGAATTGTTTGGCAATGACGGGAGTTGCATTCTTGCTGAATGCCGAATAATCTTTGACAATGGAGTTCAATTTTTCTTGCCAGACCGTTGATCTGTTTTGTTGCATAAAATCGGCGATAACTCCCTTGCTTGCCTGTACCAGTTCAAATAGAGCCTGCAATTCTTCCGCAGTCAACTCGTCGCCACGATCGAGATAGGTATAGATTTGCTCCTTGGCTTCGTTTAATTTGACATCGAATTGGTTTTCGGTCAACTCTTCGAGCTTGTCCAAAATTTCCTGCGCCTCGTTCAAAACTTTTTCAGCGTCATGGTTGAAGTCTATTTGCCCGCTCAACCTGTCGTAACTGTCTTTTACCTCGGTAATTCCAACAGACGGAATGGTGATTTTTATCTCGATATTTCCGCTGTCCGAGAAGGTATATTCACAGACGATCTCGCTTCCCATCGGAATTATTCCGTATGCAAAAGAATTTCCGCTTATCGTTATTTCGCCTATGAACCTATTATAAACAACGGGCTCGTTGATTTCCCCCTCCCACAGCTTGAAAGCAATGGAATCCGAGCTACCCGCACTGATACGTTTTGTCGTTTTGTATTTTACAACACCGCTCTTGGGAAGCAGATCGTCCTTTTTGATGAGATAGTCGAGGATCGGCTTGTGCGTAATCGGATCTTCCAATTCCACGCCGACGGAGTGCGCACACGGAATTTTGCCTATGTTGATAAGCGTCTTTGTGATCACAATAGTTGAAACATCCAATTTGACGGTGGCGCCGTTTTCGTCCATACATTGAATGGCAAAATGATTTTCTCCCAAACTTGGCAGATCGACGGTGACGATCGAATTGCTTGCAAGCATCATTTTACCGCTTGTCCATCCTGTTTCCATACACTTGAACTCAAATTCCAATTTGCTTGCGGTTTGAAAAAGGACCGCGATTTTTGCTTTGTCGGAAGAAGTACGGGCGTTATAGCGAAATTCCAATCCGTAAGCGGAGGCTTTTACAACGCCTTTCTCTGATTTTTGTCCGCCTTTTGCTTTTTCAAAATCAACGCTTTCGGCATAAATGGCGGCGCCCTCGCTGACGGCTGTCATTGGGTTAACATCGTTATTCGAAGCGATGCCGAGTTCCTGCGAAACTCTATCGCGCATATATTTGTACTGCGTCGGTCCCCCTACAAAAACAATACAATTGATGTCCTCGGGCTTTAACCCCACATTTTCAATAACTTGACGGGTTTTTGCAACAGTTTCGTTGATTTTCGGTTGGATCAAAGAATTATACTGTGCTCGTGTGATTGGCACTTCCAAATATATTTCATTGCCGTTCTCGTCTTCGCAACGGATCGCATTTTCGTCAAGACGAACAACTGCGGTTTCTTGCGCAGAGAGTTCTATCTTCGCTTGCTCGGTCGCCCAAAGCGCAACCCGAATAAGTTTTGCGTATTTGTCTTTTATTCTGAAATCATCGGGCAGATCGAAGTTTTCATATAGCCAAGGCAAGACAACATTGTCGAAAAGCAAAGTGTCAAAATCACGTCCGCCACAGAAAGAAATTCCATCATTGGTAAGGAGATCGATCTTGCTACCGACGCGTTGTGCAATTGAGACGTCGAATGTGCCTCCGCCAAAGTCGTACACCAAAAACACGCCGTTGATGTTTTGCTGTTTTGCAATGCTCATAATTGCCGCGACAGGTTCTTGAATAAGTGCCACTTTTTTGATACCTACACTGAACGCCGCTTGTTTTGTCGCATCCTTCTGCATCTGATTGAATGCAGCGGGAACGGTTATGACGGTTCCCGTTTTGTCGTCGTTGCGCACATCCTCCGGTAAATATCCGTAAAGCGTTTTCAAAACTTCCGCCGAACATTCCTCCGGCGTCATTTCGATATCGCCCAATTTTAACTTTGTGCTGGATCCCATTAAACGCTTGAAAAGAAGCGCCGCATTGTTAGGATTGAGCGGAGCGTTGTCGTACGCCTTTTTCCCACAAAACTTGCCCCCATGTTTTGCAATGTAGATCGCGCTCGGCGTGACGTCATTCTGTTCGGGGCTTTTCCAAACACGAGTCTTTTTTCCGTCAAAAGATGTGATTACGCTGTTAGTCGTTCCCAAATCAATACCGATGTACATTATTTTTTATCCTCCGACACATTATTTTTTTCGTTAATTTCTTTGCGAGCAAGTATTACCGTGCCTTGCCTGACGATATTTCCGTTTGATATTATGGCGGGATCAAAAGTCTGTTCGACAATCAATTGATCCGCGATATCAAATTCCTCTAAATTGAGCGGGGTGACAGGCAAGCCCTCGTCATAATCTTGTCCGTCAAAAAATAGCGCCCGCAGTTCAAACTTGTCCAATAATTCATAGACTTTGCTTTCATGAAAAGCATAAGCAGAGATATAGCGTTTTTTCTCCTCGTCGTACAGTTTGCTTACAGCGGAAATGTATGTACGCATAAATCTATATTCTTCCACTGCAAATTCGGCAATCGTATTCAACATTGAAGGTTTACTTGTCTCTTTTCTTTTCATATTAACACGCCCCCTTTCAATAAATATAAAAAAAGTGTCGCAACTACCGCTGCGACACCCGTAGAATATGCGCCTCGATAGTTACCACACTAATCAAATTTCCATTATCATTACACTAATGAAATATGACACATATATCTACCATGAGATATTGTGTGTAACGAATAATGGAATATTGATTTTGATTAATGTGGTATTTTTATTTTACCGCAAAGCAAACAAAAAGTCAATGACAATGTGCAACGTAATAATATAAACAAACGCAACAATACACTACACGGCATAACTTTTGTCGAATAACGAAAAGCCGAAAGGCGTTTGTCCGTATTGCTTCACGTTTTACATATTGAACGATTTGTTGCAAAATGCGGATATCGAGGCTAAACTGCGGTGTGCCAAATGCTCTATTTTCCACCCCCCCCCATTGGGAGAATTTGCGCCGTGGCGTCTGCCGTTCTTTGCGCTGTCGGCGCTTCGATAATCCGACACCATCATGGACATGCAACAATACATTGCGCGTTCGTCGCCTACGTTGTACTGCTTGCAAAGGTCCTCTCTGATACCGATAGACGTCCCTGTGCGCACGGCGTCTATGTTGGCGGAGACAAAAATAAACTGCAACCCGCCTTTTCCTGCTCTTCTATCATAGAACGCACTTTTTCGTGCGTGTACTCTCTGCTGGCGTTTTCCATGCCGTCGGTGGTAATAACAAACAGCGTTTTTGCGGGACGATCCTCTTCGCGCGCGTACTTGTGCACGTTTTTTATGTGATGTATCGCCCTGCCGACATTTTTTCTGTCGTGCAACACCTGCGACGTGCTTGAAAACAAAATTGTGGATACAACGGCTTGTCCTTCCTGTTGCTTTTGCTCGGCTATCATAGCATTAAATCCGCCTATCGTGTCCTCCGTACTTTTGAACATAGATCCGCTTTTGTCCAAAATAAACACCAATTCCGTCAAGTTTTCTTGCATTGTCAATCCCCTTTTTTGTTGTTTTCCTGCTCTTGTTGTTTTTGTTTTTCTTCCAATTCCGCCAATTGCCGTTTTGCACGTTCCAGCGAGCGTTCGTACAAAAATATCACGCCGTCTCTGTCCAAATCGACTTTCATTTTTACCATGTAGGCATTTTGCATCGGCTCGCCGTCGGTCACATTCTCCTCCTGATAGCGCGTTACGCTGATCGGCTCGGCATTGACGTGTAACCCCTCGGTAAAAGGATAAAGCAACGGCTCTTTGACTAAATTTGCCAACACGCGACAAGGATCGTAGTCGCAATCTTTCAACTGAATGGCAAACGAGTCCCAGTCGGATAACAAGTTGCTTGTTTCACTGCTTCCGTCGTGCAAGTACATCCTGATATCTATAAGATCGTCCAGTGGCATGTCCACTTCCAACAGCGAATAAAGAAACACGTTGTCGCCTTCCAACTCCATGCTATAAGTCAATTCCAATACAAAATTTTGATATTCCGCCGACATCTTTTCAAACAATTCGGCAATGTCGTAATGTTCGTCGGCGTCGTCCTTTTGGCAACACATACATGCGCTTATATGTGGCGAAGTTTTGGTTTTGGCGCAATGCAAATCGGGACGATACAAGTCGGACGAGTCGTACAAATGGAGAATGAGTTCTTCCAACGATTTGCCTATGATGTTGGCTATGGCTACCATCACCAAATGATTGCGCGGAGTACTGCCCCGCCCCGCTATCGTCCAGACGTCGTTGGACATATAAATTCTGTCGTTTTGAGCGTCCAAACGAGCCATTTCTTCGTTGATCCTGTCGGCGACGTATTGATGACTCAGATCGTTGCTTAAAATAAACGTTTGCAAATTTCTGTTGAAATTAGGTCTCTGCATAAAATTTCTCCTTATAGTTTTTGTTTCAAGGTATTGCGTGGTTAAAACTCGTTAGCGCATGGCAATTTTGCCGATATGTTTTGTTCGGAAGCGTCCTCTTCCGTCGTTACTTCTTTTTTGTAGCGCAACAATATGTTTTGGGCGGGAAACGTGTCGTCAAATTCGTCGTCTACAATTACAAACTGCCTGCCACTTGATAAAGTGATGACGTTACCCTTTACCGACCAGGTCGCGTTAAATATGTTCCACTCTTCGTTGTCGGTGTGCATAATGTGGTCGTTTATCGTAGTGACCGCCTTTTTTAGAATAGATCCGTCGGGGCGAAAGTCAAAATAAAAGTCTATTTGGTAATTGTCTGTTATTTGATAGGTTTGACCGCCCAAAGTAAATTTGTTTGTCTGTTGCCAAACGACAATGGCATGCCAAATGCCCTCGACGGGATAACAGTCCTCCTCATCGTCACCGCAAGCGACAAAACACAAACATCCCAAGACAATTACCACACCAAGCGTCAAAAACAACAAAATTTTCTTTTGTTTCATAAGTCGACATCTCCCGCCAAAATTTAAGAACACGCACCATGTCGAGCACAAACGACGTAGCGATTTTACGTTATAATGATAGCAAACAAAACCGTGGGTGTACACTACAAATTGTAGTTGAAAATGTCGGTATTTTGACTACTGAAATTTATATTGCGCGATTGGCAAAAACAGATAACAAAGCGCAAAAAGTTTATGCAAAATGTAAAATGCGCCTTGTTTTGCGCCGACTTGCCCCACAAAGTTGTTTGATCGTTTGGCGCATAATGCTCCAAAAGTATTTTACTTACGCTTGGCAGTGGATGCTATGCGATGTTTTACACGCGACAGTGATTTGCGAAAACAAAATCACAACGCGCTTTTCGGTCAATTCCGTTGGATTAACAACGCAGATCGTATTTCACCTTATATAAATTAAAACCTTGCGTTGCCATTTTGATGTGGCAAAACAAATTTCACTATTTAGAAATACGGCAAATTTTGAAAAATTCCCCTTTATTCGCGTAATTTTTTTCTTTTTTGGGTTGTTAGGTTCGCCGTGATACGGTGATTATTGCAAAAGACTACATCTAAAACGGCGGAAAGTCGTTGCTCCGCTGTTATCTGACGGCAAGAGGCAATTGAGGATTCGTCCGTGCGTTTACCGAGCGGGCGAATCGGACGACGTGTCGAAATCGTTTTTGACAAGAAGAATTCCGTCCCAAACAAACCGCCACACGAAAACACAAAAAATTGCGCCCGTCGTGATGAGGTATAACCACCAAAACTCGGGAATTTGACAACAGAAAACTATCGTTATGATCAGATTGAATGCACACAGCGCTCCGAGTATGCCGAAACGTATCCAGGTGGCTTTGCGCGTTTTGAGTTTTTTGAAACCATACTTAAACCCCGAATAAAACATTGAAAATATCAAACTGCCGATAAATCCCATAATGCTGACCGCTCCTTTACATTGTTAAATGTATTATACAAGAAGCGACGCCACGTTCGCCACTACAAATTGTAGTTCGGGTATTCCGCGCAAAAATGGCTTCGCTTCGGGTATCGCTCGCATATCCCCATCAAAAAAGGCTTCGCGCGTCGCAACTCGCCTTTGACATCACCGCTCGCACAAACAGTGCGGGCGGTATTGCTGTCTGGCGGTTGCTCCTTTCCCCATCAAGTCATTGGGACTTGATGGGGGCCCCGAAGTTTGCACTCGTTGCAGATTGTTTTGATTGGGGACATACTCGCTCTCGTCATTACAAGGTCGGGACATTGTTTTGACTTGCTGTTCTTGATTATAATGTTCTTTCTTTACCCTGTGAGTATTGCTGTCTGGCGTTTGCTCATGCTATCCATGCGTATATTCATTCGCACGGGAACCCGTTTTTCCCCACAAAGTCTTTTGAACTTTGTGTGGACTCCATTATTTGCCTTTTTTCGAGTAATAACAAACAAGAACAAATCAAAACAAAACTGAACAAACGCAAATCTAATGTAAATGTAAATGATAATGTAAATGACAATGATAATGTTAATGTAAATGAGAGTGTGTATGCAAATGCAAATATGTGTTTCGATGCGCACTCTCTCGAAAATAAAACAATACGAAAATGAATGCGCACAACTCAAAAGCAATGCGGATAAAGTAAATTTGTTGTGACAAACCGTATCAAAACGGAATAAACATGTTTCTGATAATAATGTAAATGTAAATGACAATGATAATGTTAATGTAAATGAGAGTGTGTAGGTAAATGCAGATAGTTATTGCCACACTCCCACTATCCATACAAAGCAAATTGAAAATAAATCACGCCAATCGCAAGGCGCAACAATCAGCGCAAAACACAACGCCCTCGCTCTCGGTGGAACAAGGTCGTTGCATTTTTGCAATACAGTACCAAAACGGCTTGAAAGACACCTGTTTTCAATCGTTTTTTACAATTATTGTTCGTTGGTTATGCAATCAACGCGGCGAAACCTTTCTTTTGGCTACTTGCCCGCTCTCGCAAAAAATTGCAAAACAAACGTGTTGCACCCTTCTTTCGGGGCGTAGATCGGGTTAGAGGAGCGCCTTGGGGGGGGGGCGCTTCTCTGTGCGCGCAAGGTTGAGCCGTCAATTTGCGTTACGCAATGTGTCCCTTGTGCTCTTCCAAATGCAAAAAGGTGACAATACTGCTTATCAACTCGCTGTTGGAGGGCGGATAGTTCGGATCCGTCAACTGGCAGTGAATCAAATCGTAAAAAGCAACAAGATTACCGTTGTCGTTGCAGTCGATTATGCTGTTGCGAATTGCTCGCTCCACTCTCCCCACGGTAGAGTTCATTTCTTTTGCCACGGCAGGATAGACTTCGTTTGTGTAGCTTACGTGTTCCGTCGCCCCCTTGCTGTAAACAAAAAGTATTGCGTTTAACAGAAATTGCGTACCGACCAGCTTGCTTTTGAAGCCAAGGTACATCATCAACTGTTCTGTAAAAGTGTACGCGTCTTGGGTTCCGCCATCGATCAACTGATGGTAAAGCTCATTGCCATGCAAAAACGCATTTTTGTAATTACTGTTATTCATCATGCACCTCCTGTGTTTGTGATAATATAATAGCACAAGTTTTTACATTTTTCAACACTTTTGTACAAAAATATTTTAACTTTTTTTTGAAATGATTGTTTTGCGGGTGGGCAAACGAGTTATCAAAGACGGTGTTTCGGGTTAAAAAGTGCCAAAATCGACTTTTACGCAAAAATATCGGCGCATTTTTAAGTATTTCGAGCAAATTGTAAATGTCAAGAGTTAATGCAAAAAATAAAATTGTTTTGATATGCGAATAATTCAAGGCTTTCGCGTTAGACGTTTTTGTGCGAAATGACGTCAAAAACGGCTTGAAATCCCTCATTTCAAACCGTTTATTGTTGAATTATTCATTTTAGTTGTTTATGCAACCAACGCGACAACTCGCCCTTATAATCCGACAAACACCCGCCAACCATTGCAAGTTGGACCTAACACGTATTGGCAAGGCAATGGCAAAAGAAATCTTGTTACAAAATTATTTGCCGACTTCATCCATCGCAACTGCGTCGTATCGGCAAGGAACACGATTAGTTTTGCGCACTTCGAGTTGATGATTTGTGCATTATCGGCAACGCGTCAACGCGACGGAGCATGAAAGGACTGACGCGCGCAAACGGCGTCGGGATAATTGTTGCAACATGCTAATTCATCGGTTTTACTTTTTTGCAGTACACTATTCTCAACAAAGCGACCGATACTATCGCTGTTATTGCTTCGACTATCGGAAATGTCCACCACACGAGCCTTGGCACATCGCTTGAAAGCGTAAACAAATATGCGATAGGAAAAACAAGCAAACACAGCCTTAAAAATGAGATAAGAAGCGGAAACAGCGCGTATCGGAAAGCCTGCAATACGCCCTGAGTGGCAACGCTCACTGCCATAAAGACATAGCCGATACTTGCAATTCGAACAGCCCTGACAACAACTGCTTGAATATCGTTGCCACCTGCTCCGCCCGTAATTGCAAACAGCTTTGCAAGCGGTTCGGCAAGGCTTTCAAACAACACGGTGATCACAAGCGCAACGATCACGCTATCCACAATGCCGTATTTAATGCACGACTTTACACGCTCTTTGTCTTGCATGCCGTAATTGAAAGATAAAACAGAAATGATCGTATTTGATAGTCCGAAAGTAGCAAACAGGGCAAATTGCATGATTTTGTAGTATATCCCGAAACTGCCCTGCAAAAGTTCTGCGGTTGCAGTCACCTTGACCGTGCCCAAAATTTTTGTCATGCCAAGCATCATTACCGAAAGCAATCCCTGCATAAGGGCCGCAGAAATACCGATTTTATATATTGCGAGAATAGTAGCACCATTAGGCCTTAACGCCTTTATGCTGTTTTTGACTTCACTGTTTGCGCAATAATGCAAAATCATAGCCACAAGCAGAGAAAGGATCTGCCCTATCACTGTTGCCCAAGCAGCGCCTTCTATCCCCATGCCACAAGGATAAATAAAAACGTAGTCAAGAAGGATATTTGCCAAAGCGCCCGACACCTGTGCGATCGTAGAAAAAAGCGTCTTGCCCGTTGCCTGCAAAAAGCGTTCATAAATTGTAAAACCTATGGAGCCGAACGACAGAAGGCAACAAATTTTTAGATACTTTACACCCATTTCGGTGGCTTTTACGTTGTCCCCCGACTGCATAGAGATGAACCAACGGCATCCGAAAAGCCCAAACAGCAAAAAAATCACGTAAATGCAAATACCTATAAAGATACCGTTTCCCACTGTTTTTTGCACGCCTGTTGTGTTCTTTTCTCCGAGCTGTCTACTCAAAAGCGCGTTGATCCCGACGCCCGTTCCTACGCCGATAGCAATTATTAAAAGCTGCATGGGAAAGGCGTAAGTAAGCGCAAGATTGCCCGCTATCCCGTCCTCACCCATATTGATAACGAATGCAGTATCGACTATATTATATACCGACTGTAAAATCATAGAAATGATCATGGGCAAGCCCATTTTCCAAATGAGCTTGTGCATAGACATCGTTGCCATTTTGTTTTGCTTGCAATTATCCATTTTTACCTCATAAAAAAGGCGTAAGTCCGACAAGTCGGACTTACGCACCCAAATTTTGTGCAACTCACTTTGCATAATTATTATAGCATTTTTTTCAAAAAAAGCAAACAATTTTGACGAAAATTTAGCAACCAATTTTACCTTTGAATTGGATAAAAACACATTGTTTTGCCCTTGGAAGATGGCGAAAAATTTTCAAAAATTCCTACCCCATCAACTCAATTGCACCGAAAAAGGGCAAAAAAGCCCACCACCGAATAAAACACGCTCGTCCAACCTTTAATCGCCTAAAAAGTTGATAAATGATATTTTTCACGCCAAACCGCACAAGCAAGAGCAAAGATAAATGGCACGCGATTTTGTGCCCAATTTATATTGCGAAAACCCCATTCAAAATATCATGTCTGGGCAATGTTTATACCCTTCTGACTTGCGCTATTGTCAATTTAAAAATCTCAATTTTGACTTTATCAAAGGTTTTTGTAATATCGCTCAATGAGTTTCGCCATAAGGACGCGCCTCTTCGCAAGAAACTCGTCATAGTTCTCGACTGCCATTTTCTCAACCCCGTCAGGAATGCAGTTTTCTTCAAGGTTTTTCTTGTAAGCGTCTACGTCGGCGATGTTGCCCAAAACAATGTTGCCCGTCTTGCATTGATCGATAACTTTCGAGAAATACACGCAGGGAGCGTCATCGCTGATCGCCTTATTTACCTGCGTATCAAGATATATATAATTGGCAACTTGATTATATTTAGTTTTCGAATCCACTCCGTTATTTTTAAGATAAGCGCGTGGGAAAATATGATGAACGTCACCGGAAATACTTATCAAATCGGAAATCTTGGTTCCGTTCATAAGCAATGAATTGCAATTCAAATTTATTTGCGCCGCCAAAAACACATTAAAAGCGGGGCTGTTCACAGAAGATGTTTCAAGATTTTGCGGAAGCGTGATATTCCAGAACGTATCGGACAAGTTTGAAGCTTCTGCTTCAGCCATGAAGTTCAAAAAACCTTTTTCCTCTATAATACGCATATCCCTATCCATAGTTGTTTCGGGAGAACCAATATATCGAGACGTCAATGTTGCCAAAACAAACCATTTTTGGACGTATCGCTTTATCTGCGCATTTGGAATTGATTTGTCTTGTAATAAAATTAAATACAAGGTATATGCAAAATCCAACGTCATCGTAGAATTGAGAAGCTTGCTCGACACAAAACCCGCACCTTTGATTGCCATTACAAATTGCGAAAAGTTATATTGGTTAATATAATTCATGATGCCAACGCCGAGTTTCTCATAGGAATCCTCCACAATATCATCACGAAATTCTTTTGTTTTGAAATCACGCCCCGATAACAGGCTTACGAGATCCGCAAGTTTACCACGGCGAAATTGATGCATAAACGAAACTCTTAACATATCGCCATAGTCGGGATCGTATATGTCGTCGTAATCTTTTGCAAGCCACTTGATTTTATCCGCGTAAGGTGACGCTTGGAATTCTGTATCATGCGTAAGTTGCGAATAAAATTCCGGTTTCGTGGCAAGATGACAAAAATAATCGACCGCTTTTCTCATCAACCCACCACCATGAGCAGTGTCCGCCGCCATTTTCGACATGACAAAATCTGATTGGCTCAATTCTGTACCTTTGGAATTGATTCGTATAAAAATTTCAGTTACTTCATCAATATCTAAATTATGATTGAGCTCAATAACGCCGATTTGTCTGTTCGCAATTTCTTTCAACTTCAAAATTGTTTCGGACAGCTCTTCGGGATCGACAGTTGGATTGTTTTTGATATACTCGTTTTCAAACGCGTGTTGCTTAAATCCAACGGAAAAGACAACGGAAATGTCGGGAATCCAGCGTTTGTCTTTTAAGTGCGACGCATCCTGAACGGCAAAACGTTTGGTTTCGTCCTCGGCAATCGGATTAAAAGCTATGCGAATTCGATCTTTATTGAAATCTTGATCCAAAACCTCCATCCCTGCGATAGCGGCCATAAGTGCAGTGATCCGCTGTTGCCCGTCAATAAGCACCTTTTTTCCATTTGCAATACCGCCATCTTTTGTACGAACATCGGGATTTTGCCATACGATGATATACCCCGTAGGATATCCATTATAAAGCGAATCGATCAAATCCCTGACTTGACTGCGCTTCCATACAAAAGGACGTTGGATTTCGGGAATCACAAAATTATTGATTTCTATCAAGCCTAAAATAGCATTGATAGAATATTGCATTAAAGTGAATTTTTCTCCAATCATATCATTACCCTTTTTCTTTTCAAATTTTGATGAGAAAATTGAACTTTTCCGTCAAATAACAATTAAATTTTACATAATTATATAGGTTTTGTCAATAGATACAAAAGTTCGTGGCATCATTCTTTTGCGCAAGCAAACTCCAAACGCTCGCCCGCAGTGGACTCGTGCGAGGAGCGTAGCGACGCCCCTCGACGATTGTTACATAAAGCGTCAATCGCGTAGTCCCTGCGTAGACGAAAAAATGATGTCGAAACTCTTTACAGATAATCTTTTTGAGGTTTTACTTTGCTTACAAGTTTGGCTTGTTGCTGTTCTTATTTTATTGCAAACTCTTTTTTGTGGGGGGCGATAACATTTGAGCGCCGTCATATACAATGTATCATTCGATTTGCCCGAACTAAAAACATCATTTTACTTTATTTTCTTTGTAAACTTGCACTTGGGATAGTTGGAACAGCCGTAAAACTTTCCGTATTGTCCATCTCGCAAAACAAGGTCGCCACCGCAACGAGGACAAATTCCATGGGCGATTTTCCATTGCGCTTCCTGTATGTTGGCAATATGCTCGTCCTCACTAACCGTGTCGCCATTTTTAAGTTGCAAAAGCGATGTGTAGTATAGTTCCATTTGTTCGACTGTCAACGTCGTGTGCGTAACTTTCGTTTTGATAGTGTGCAATTGCTCCACGGTGTACACTTCCGCTTCGACGGCGGTGATATCGGCATCGGACAAAAACACCACCACGTTTTGAAAAATACCCCTGACGCCAAGGTATTTGGACAGTCTGTAAATGTGCGTTTGATTTTGCTTGATTGGATTATAAAACTTGTTCTCTTGCCTTCCGTTTGCCAAAAACTGAGTCCACTCGTCAGCATTTGCATTGCCATAGATTTTACCGGAATAGTTTTTGGTCTCGATCACCCAAACTCCATGCTTGTTGATATAAACATGATCGATTTGGCAAGATTGACCTTCACCTACGGCAAACAACAGATCGTTGATGACATATTGCTTGCCCGAAACGGTATCTCCCAAAATGTCGGCGACAAGATTTTCGCCCCGCTTACCCTTGGATGCCGAAGTGCCGAACTTGAACCAACGCATCAACGCAACCGTTACCAACGCGACTATCACAACAATAAACGTCGCACACATAAAGTAAATCATAAATCAACAATCCTTTGTATTTGCACAAATTATAGCGCGCAAAGTAGCAAAAGTCAACACCATCTTGCCCAAAGAGAAAACCACCTCCACTTTTGGCTAACTTTGCGTTGCGCCTGAACCCGCGCCTTTGTCAAACGGCAAAACCCATTAATACAGACGCTTACTTGTGATGCAAGCAAATTGAGGACCGCAACCGAAATTGATAATACTGGAATATATGTTGAGACCAACAGGA
>CANQJK010000019.1 GCA_947624235.1 uncultured Clostridia bacterium
AGCCATTTTACTGCCAAAATTGGCTGTTTTTTATTGTTTTTGCCCGTTTTGTATGGATAGACTACTCGCTTAGGAGGCGGATCCTCTATCCTACTGAGGTACGAGAACACATTAAAAATTTTTCAACCCAAGTTTTGACCAACATTTTGATTGGTACAAATCTCGGCGCAAAACAGTCGTTTCTGCCGAAACAGGCTGTTTTTTGTTTTTGCCGATTTTGTGCGGATAAGTGCACACCATTGGGAGCAAGCAACAGGCTGTACAACGTTCATGTGGCTGAAAACGACCGCATTTGCGTTCTAATCGCCAACTGTTTGCCCGTTCGTATAGATAGACGGCAAGTTTGAGACATATCCGTTTGGTCGCAAATGCGCTCAAAGCGACGCTTTTGTTGCAACGCGTTGTGGCGCACTGTTTACAAACCGTCAAAACACCACCGCTTTTCGGTTTGCGCCGTCGATGTGGCACAAAACAACTCGGTAATTTGTATTATACCGCAAAATAACGATTTAGTCAAATTAAAAACTGTTGGCAAACAAAATTCGTGCACAAGCACGTTGCGGTCAAAGTGACATCGATAAACTGTTGACGGAAACTGCTCAATTTGATAAAATTTAATGTTGAGACAACATTTTTATAAAACGTACACACAAGGGAGAACTTCATGCTAAAAACATCTCTCAAAAATTTTGCAAAAAACCTGCTGTTGCTATTTGTGCCGATGGGGCTGTTTTACCTGTTTTTGCTGATTGCGCTGTTCGCTTTTGTCGGAGCGTCGGCAAGCGATCTGAGCGTCGCCATCACCCAAATGGGCGAGTTGATAGGCAATTCGGCAGATCAATCGTCGGCGTCGGTGACGGATTTCCTTTCTTATGCGTTTGCGCAAATAAACTGGACGGGCAATCCCGTTGAAACCATTGCAACTATCGTCAACACGCGATGGATACAAAACACCGTAAGCGGATTTTTTGCCACGCTCAACCAATCGTCGGAAGGGTTCGAGGCAGATTTCAATCAAATTGTGGGCAACTTTGTGGACAAAATCGTTGCGGATTTTACCGTTGCGGTAGTTACCGTCGTGTTGGGAGTCATTCTTGCCAACTACGCAATGCGCTTTGTGCTGAGACGGCGCACTGCCAAGCGCAACCTCAAAAAGTTTGTGATAGCGCACACGCTTGTGCCCATTGTTCAATCGACATTGCTCATTGCCTCACTGGTGTTGCTTTCCGTGCTGAAACTTTACAGCCTGCCCCTGCTGATCGTTCTTTTGGCGATCTTGGGCGCGATATCCATTTCTTCCGCCTGGTTGATACACCGAGACGGAACGCTCAAATTGAAGGAAGTGCTCACCTTCAAAAACGTGTTGCAAAGCATGGGCGTGTTGGCACTAATCGCCCTTATAAACATAGTCGTTGCCGTTGTGTTGTTTGCCGTCAATGCGCTGTTCGCGCTGTTGTTGACCATTCCGTTGGTCATATATTCCGCAAACATCCTGGACGTCAACACGGAATCGTATGTGTGCTCGCTTATCGAGCAAAAAACAGCAAAACCGCAAACTGCCGAATAAAAGTGCAACTCGGCATTTATTGCGATATTCGGCGATACTATATAAAATATCGGTCAAGTTTGTGAAAGGAGGGAAAATGCATTACGACTTTTTTATCAGTTATTCGCACAAAGATTTCGACCGCGTAAAAGCCATTGTGGACAACCTCGAATCAAGCGGGGCTAAATGTTGGTTTGCTCCGCGCGACGTTGTGGGAAGATACGCCAAAGCCATTGTGGACGCAATAGGCGATTCGCACATCTTTTTGCTGTGTTTGTCCAAAAACTCCGCCGTAAGCGAACATGTGCTTAACGAAGTGGAAATGGCGTACAACAAAAGGCGCTCCTCCAACAACTCGTTGGAGATAGAACCGCTGTGTCTGGAAGACATGGACATAGACTCGCCCGAGTTGGACGAGATCATGTACTACATACGTCGCATAAACTTTATTTCGCCCGAAAATCTGACGTCGGCGCCCGACATAGCGCGCGAGGTGATAATGCGCAACAAGGATCTGTTGCAACTGAGCAAAAACGTCAACCGCGAGCGGACTGCAAGCCTGTACTACACGAGCGAAAGAGAAAACAAACGTTTGCAGTTGCAAAATGTGTTGTTGCGACGTTTTGACGGCGAAGTGTACCGAGAGGTTTTCGGCCAATATCCTCATCCCGACATATTGGACGTCGGTTGCGGAAACTGCGACATGATACTGGACAGGCTGAACGGCACGGAAGATTTTCGCCTGGTGGGGCTGGAACGCGATCCAAACAAAATAGAAGAAGCCAAAGCCAAACATCCCGACGCCAACGCCCTGTACGTTGCGGGAAATGTGGAAGAGGCGGAAGTCTGGGAAAAGCTGAACGATTTGATGGAGCGCGAACAAATAGATAAATTTGACATCATAAACGTGTCTATGCTGTTGTTGCACCTCAAAAACAGTTGCGCGCTGTTGCGTAAACTGCGCCGTCTGCTTAAACCCGCCGGTTGTGTGGTGATAAAGGACATAGACGACGGGCTAAACTTTGCCTATCCCGACGACGACGGATCTTTTGAACGAGTCTACCGCATTTGCGACAACAACGAGACTTCGGGCGAAAGACATAACGGACGGCAAATTTACACCAATCTGTATCGCGCGGGTTTCCGCAACATACAGCTCAAAAAAAGCGGATTTAACACGATAGGAATGTCCTTTGAGGAAAAAGAAGCCTTTTTCGGCATATACTTCAAGTTTATTCTCGGCGACATACAGTGGATGCACAACAAATATCCCGCCAACCTCACCATCACCGACGACTGTGAGTGGTACACCTCTCATTACGACGAGATGCTGGACAATTTCCTCAAAGACGACTTTATATTTTCACTCGGTTTTCAAATGTATATAGCAAAAAATCAAGAAGGAGACGGCGATAAATGAAATTTGAAAAAGCAGATGTAAGTCAATTTGATTTGGTATATTCTATGATGCTTCGCGCCCGCGAAAAACTGTTTAGCGAAAATTGCTTTCAGTGGGACGAGCGTTATCCCAAACCGCAAATGATCCGTTACGACTTGGAGCACGGCTACACGTCCCTTGTGACGGAGGATGGCAACGTCGTGGGATTTTTCACATCCAACTCCGTTTGCGAGGACGACGTGCACGGGCATATCGTTTGGTCCTACGACGACGACGAATGGGTGATACTGCACCGCTTGTGCATCGATCCCGTTTATCAGTCGCACGGGTTGGGACAGCGCATACTTCAATGCTTTGAGCAACAGTCCAAAGAACAGGGCTTCAAGAGCGTGCGCATAGACGTGTTTTCCACCAACGCAAAGGCAATACACATCTACGAAAAATTCGGCTACAAACGGCTGGGCGAAGCCATGTGCGAACGCGGATTGTTCTACATTTACGATAAAATATTGTAAATTGATTTGCGACAAAAAATCACCCCATGTGTCTATTATCACAACATGGGGTGGTTTTTTTGCAAAATTTGACCGCGCAAAACAAAGTGACGCTATTCCCTCTCGACGGTCACCGCCGTCTCGTAATCGCCCAACCGCTTTACGACGAGCAAAGTTTTTTCGTAGATCTCCGCGTCGCTCAACTTACATTCGTAGGGAACGCCCACGTCGAAAACCAATTTTACTACCGCCCCGCGGATCATCCTGAAATCGTGAATTTCCAAACCGTCGGCAATTTGGGAGACTTCCGCCAAGATAGTCTTTTCCAGCTCCACCGCTTCCAGATCGTTCAAATCAACGGGATCGAGGTGCGCCGTCAATTTGATGCCGAAGTCTTTCAAGACATCCTGCTCTATTTTGTCCACGGTAGCGTGGGCGTCCAATGCCGACAGTGACGCGTCCATCTCGATGTGTACCGTTGCGTAGTTTACGCCGTCGCCGTAGCAGAATATGTGCAGATCGTGCAGACCTAACACACCGCCGTGCGACAGTATCACCGACTTGACTTGCTCCGTTTGCTTGGGATTGGGTGCCTGTCCCAAAAGTTTGGAACTCGCGTCGGACAATATCCTGAACCCTTGCCAACCTATAAAGAGAGAAACGGCAATTCCCACAAACCCGTCGGCGCCTATCCCGAAACGGGCGAGAACGGCTCCCACCGCGACGGCGAACGTCGCTATGCAATCGCAAAGACTGTCCGTTGCGGAAGCCCTGAGCGTGTCGGAACTCAATCTGCGCGCAAATACGCGATAAAGCACAAACATGCCCGATTTGATCGCGACGGATACGCCGAGCAACGTATATACGATCCAATCGGCGTAAAACAACCCTCCGTCTATCGTTTTGACGACGGATTCGCGCAAAAGCGATACTGCCACAAACAACACCAAAAAACCTATTGCCATGGAGGCAATGTACTCGGCGCGCCTGTGCCCGTACGGATGTTCCTTGTCGGGCTTTTTGCTTGCGATAAAAAACGACACAAGCGACACAATGCCACTTCCGCAATCGCTCAGGTTGTTGAAGCCGTCCGCCACAACGGATACCGCTCCGAACAATATCCCCGCCGTTATCTTGCAAGCGGAAAGTAACAGATTGCACGCTATGCCGACAATGCTCACCTTGGCTCCTGTGCGTGTTCGGTTGTCTGAATTACGTTGCATACAAATATTTTATACATAAACCGTGCTTATTGTCAATTCGAGCCGAAAAAAAATAAGTTGAAAAATTCTACCGCCTGTTTCCAATCGGCGTGCACAAACTGCCCACAAGTTTTCTTTGCTCAAAAGCGAAACGCGAACAACGTCGTCATTTCAAACCGCCGAACGACTGCAAAATCGGTTCGCAATCGGATTCCTCCATGCGTTGTTTGTTTACAAGCACGCTTGCCAGTTGCGACACCAACTCGCGATTTTGTTTTAAAATTTCCTCGGCTCTGCACATGCAGTCGGCGATCGTTTTGTCAAACAATTCGTTCAGTTTGTCAATGCGACCGTCGGAATAGGGCATTGTGCGCGCACGATCGAGGTTGTAGTGAAGATCCGATCCGAACATGCCGTTGTCTGCCATACAAAACAGAAGAGCGTTGACGCTTTCAAAATCGTCGGCAATGTTGTCGAAGGTTTTGCCCAACAGCATTTTTTGTGCGCAATATCCGCCCAACAGCACCGTTATCGCGTCGATGAAATCTTGCATAGAGTAGTACTCCGATTGAGATGTGCTTTCTCCGTCACTGTCGCGACAGTCATCATCCTCTGCAAAACCGTAGTCGTCATCCCACTCGCCGTCCGAGTCGTCGTAGTCGTCGTCACAATCGGAAATGAGACTGTCAAAATATCTGTTGCACACCGTAGAGTCGTCCAACGAAAGCACATACGGTCCGTTGTTGAACTTGCGCGCCACCGCAAAGCAACCGACGTTACGCGTTGCCCAAACGATGTTTTCGTTGCTTCGATTTTCTCGCACGATGTCGTCGTTTTTGATTTCCGAAATTTTTTGTAATATCAACCGTTCGGATACGTTGCCACGACTGTGGAGAATACATTCGTTTACCAACGTTTCCAGTTCTGCCGAGCTGAACCCCGAACAAAGTTTGGCGATCTTGGCAACGGACAACTCAAACGAACTGTTTGTCTTGTCTATGTAAAATTGCAAAATTTGCACCCTCGACGCGTAGGTGGGTTTACCTATGAAAAACTTTTTGTCCAACCTGCCTGCGCGCGTAAGCGTTTCGGGCAAGTCGAAATAGTCGTTGCAAGTTGCCACAAAAATCACATTCCCTCCGCTGTTGATGCCGTCTATCAAGGTCAATAGTTGGGCGAGCACCGAAGTGGCGCGATCGGTGACGTAGGTCAACTCGTTCGGCAGAACCTTGTCCATTTCGTCAAAAAGCACCATGGACGCGTCCCTGCATTTTTTTGCCTTGTTAAACGCTTGCTTTATCGCCTTGCAAACTTGCGATTCGCTTTCCGTTGCGCCGAGATCTATTTCAAACACTTTCAGCCCACACTCTTTTGCCAAAACCTTGGCAAACAGAGTTTTGCCGTTGCCCGTTTCGCCGTAAAAAATTATTCCTTTGGGCAACTTTGCTCCCCTTTGCAAATGTTCTTTGCGATGATTCAAAACGTCGCAAAGCAATTTTAACTCATTCTTTTCCTCATCGTAGCCGGCAATACTGTCAAGATCCCAATTCATATTGCACCTCCTTGAACATTTTTCCCCACCCATCCTTGACAGCAACTCAAATCGACTGTCGCACCGCCTTTGGGCGGTCCCGTCCGCGAGGCGAACAAGTCGCCTCGGCGTACCGTAATTACAGTATAACGCGAAGCGGTCCAAAACGTATTACCGCAAAAACAGAAAATTTTTTGCCCCCTTTTTCGAGGTAACGTCAGAATTATTTGCTTGATTTATGCCCCCTTTTAGGGTACAATATATCAGGAGGTGAAACATGGAACCGAAAATAAAAATCAGCTTGCCCGCACTGACGCTCGCTTTGCTCAAAAAGGACTGCGAGGATTTCAGGATAGTAAAATCGGACGGCACGCCCAACTTCAATGCTTTTGTCAATTTGCTTGTGGCAAATTTTATCGAAAGCTTCTCGGCAGGCGAAGAGGCTTTGCATGATGACATCCGATCCGCCTTGAACAACTTGCCAGAACGCTTCAAGGACGAGGCTTTCCTCAATGTCGTAAAAGTGTTTGCCAAAAGAAACGACGGCGACGTCCCCAAAAAGGAAAGCGCAACGTTCTCCTTCAAGCCCAACAAAACATCGCAAAAGGCGGTAATGTACATTCAAAACACCATTTTGCCGACGGAATCCTTGTCCTCTTATTACAGAAGAATGTTTGAGTGCTATGCACAAAAAACCAAAAACGAACGGGAAAAAATTATCCACGCCGAAAACTATGCTTTGTTGCAAAAAGCTTTGCGCAAGGGGCAGAAAGTGATTGCAAAGTGGGCTTCGGGCGAGGTGACGGCGGGGATATCGCTCCACTCTGTTGAGCACTCGAAGGACGAATTGTTCAACTACGTGCTGTTTTTTCACAAGCGCAACGAGACGCGCCGACTTGCCAACCTTGTACAAGTGACGCTCACATCGGAAAAAGCCTCGATGCCTGACAAAAACCGCGAACTGTTCAACAGGCAGGTCGCCTGCGCCGTGCAATATCCGATGTACAGCACCGATGACGAACCAATAAAGGTGCAATTGACGGAAAAGGGCAAAAAACTGTTTGAAAAAATTTACCTTTATCGCCCAACGCCCGTTTCGGTGGAGGGAGACGTGTACACGTTTGATTGTTCGGGCAACCAGTTGCTTTACTATTTTGAACGCTTTGGCGACACGGCGTTGATACTTTCTCCGAAGCGGTTGGGCGTGTTTATGCGAGACTACCACTACTTTGCGCTCAAAAAATACCGCAGTATCTACAAGTGATCGCGGTATTGACTATATGCCCGAAACGTGGTATAATATTATTTCGAGAAAAAACAACATGTTCACGAAACGCGAGGTCAAAATGTTTCAAAAAGCACTGGAACTGATAAAAAAATACGACGTGATCGTCATTCACCGCCACACCAACCCCGACGGCGACGCATTGGGCAGTCAAATAGGACTAAAAGCCCTGATACGGGAAAACTTTCCCGACAAAACGGTCTACATTGTGGGGGACGAAACCAAGCGCTACGCCTTCATGGAGGGTTGGCGCCCCGACGTTGTGGCAGACGACGTTTATCGCAACGCCCTTGCCATTGTGTTGGACACGTCCGCCAAATTTATGATAAGCGACACGCGCTACACCCTTGCCCAAGCCACTTTGCGCTTCGACCACCATATTTTTTGCGAGGACATTTGCGACGTAGATGTGATAGACAGCACCTTTGAAAGCTGTTGCGGACTGCTGACGCAGTTTGCCGTCGATTGCGGATTGCGCTTTAACGCGTTGGCCGCCAAGTCGCTGTTTACGGGAATGGTGACGGACAGCGGACGTTTTCGCTACGATTCGGCAAACAGTCGAACTTTTAGGCTTGCGTCCATTCTTACCGAACAAGATTTCGATCCAAACGACATTTACTGCGAACTGTATGCCGACGATTTTCAAAACGTGCAACTGCGCGCGCAATATGTAATGAAAATTAAGCTTGCGGGCGACGGCGTTGCGTACATCGTGACGGAAAAGAAGGAGCTGGAAGATATCTGCAAGCGGTACAACACCGACAGCTTCGGCATTTCGAGGGGAATGGTAGGCACCATGTCGGACATCAAGGGCGTAGACAGTTGGGTAAACTTTACCGAAACAGCCGACGGCGTGCTGTGCGAACTGCGTTCCAAAAAGCACAATATCAACCCCATAGCCGTAAAATACGGTGGAGGCGGTCACGCAAAAGCAAGTGGCGCAACCGTGCCGAATTTGCAAACCGCCATGCAAATGGTCAACGACATAAGAGCGTTACATAGAGGAGAATAGCATGCAACAAACGGAAACGATGCAAAAAATACTGGACAAAATAATAGCGTACGACAAAATAATCATAACTCGGCACCTGCGCCCCGACGGCGACGCAATAGGTTCTTCGAGGGGGCTTGCTTCCATGTTGCGCCTCAGTTTTCCCGAAAAGCACATATATGTGCAGACGGAGGACAAGAGCGACTACCTTGCCTTTCTCGGACCGGACGGAGAGCTTTTGGACGAAAGCGAATACGCGGACGCATTGATGATCGTAACGGATACAGCGACATTGGACCGCATAAGCAACAGTCATGTCGGTTGCGCCAAGGAATTGATCAAAATCGACCACCACATCAACATCAAACCCTACGGCGACATAAGTTGGGTGGAAGATTGGCGCAGTTCCTGTTGCGAAATGATAGCTGTGTTTTACGAGACCTTCAAAGACGTTCTCAAAATGGACAAGGAAACGGCAACTTACATTTATTGCGGATTGGTGACGGACAGCGGACGCTTTCGTTACGAGGCGACAACGGGAGAAACTCTGCGCATAGGGGGCATGCTGTTGGACTTCGGCGTGGACACCGAAACGCTGTACGCAAACCTGTATTTGGAGGAATACTCACAACTCAAATTTCAGGCGTATGTGTTGGAGCACATGCAAATCACCCCTAACGGCTTGGTTTACCTTCATGTGGACAAAAAAATGCAAAAGAGGTTTGCCCTCACCCAAGAACAGGCAAGCGAAGCGATCAGTTATCTCAAATACATCAAGGGTTGCATTGCGCAAATTGCGTTTATCGATTTGGCGGACGGATCCGTTCGCGTACGTTTACGCTCACGCTTCATGACGATAAACCAACTTGCGGAAAAGTACGGGGGCGGAGGACATCTGTTTACTTGCGGAGCCACCTTGCACGATCCCAAAGACATGAAACGCATGATAAACGAGGGCGACGAAATGGTAAAAGAATTTAAGACAAACAACGAGGGATGGTTATGAATATTCTTGTTGCAAACGATGACGGCATTGAGTCCGAAGGACTTGCGATATTGGCAAAATGGGCGCAAAAGCTGGGCAAAGTGACGGTGTGCGCGCCCCTTGTTCAACAAAGCGCAAAAAGTCACGCAATAAACATTCACAGCCCCGTAGAGGCGCACAAAGTGGCTTATCTTGACGGAACGGAGGCATACGTCGTTCACTCCACTCCCGTAGACTGCGTACGTTTCGGCACGCTTGGACTAAACAGGCACTACGACCTGATATTGAGCGGAGTAAACAAGGGCTTCAACATGGGCGAGGACATACTTTACAGCGGTACGGTCGCCAACATATACGAGGGCGCGCTTCGCGGTTCGCGCGGGATAGCGTTTTCCACCGATCCGACAAGCTTTGAAGAGGCGACAAAACAACTGGACGAGGTGTTCAAATACATTTTGAAAAACGGCATTTTCGACGTTGCGGGGCACTTGAACGTCAACATACCCCTCAACAGCAAGGGCATCAAGTGGACGAAACAGGGCGGGCCGTATTTTACCGACGAATTTGTAAAGGTCGGCGAAGATACTTACAGTCAAGAGGGATATAGCGTATATCACTTGGGCAACGATCTGACATTGGACACCGACGCCGTGATGAACGGATATATTTCCGTAACGCCCATTTCCACCCGTCGAGACGACATTTCGGCGTGGGCAAAACTTTCATTGTAGCGACAGCTCACTTTTGTTGCGCACGTTTGTGGCAACGCGAAAACCATATATTTACAAAAAACGCACCCCATTGTCGCAAAACGGGGTGCGTTTGTTATTTATGTCCCAAACAAAAGGCTATTCGACAAGCGCCTTACTCTACTGCGCTCTGCGCTTGCGCACCGTCACGACCACCGCAACGGCGACGATCGCACCCACAACGAGCACCGCGCCCACAACTATCAACGCAATTGCATAAGGAGGCAGACTTGCGGGGTTGGGCGTATGCACTCCGTCGGGAGCGGGAAGCTTTCCGTATTGATAGGCAACAATGGGCAGATCCACGCTTTGTCCCAACAAATCTGCGTCGGTGCGAACGCTTGCCACCGTGTATGTTTTGGCGTCGATAGCTTCCGTTTGGCTCAACAAAAAGTCCCTTGTTATCAACCTGTAATTATACATGTCAACGCCCTCCTTTTTCAACGGCACGGGATCAAACCCGCTTTCGAACGCAGAGGGGAAGTAGTTGTACTTTCGAGAGGTGTTTTGGTGGTACAGCAAGTAGTCTATCACAGCAACCAAATAGTATTCGTTGTCGCTTATCTTCCTGCCACTCATGCGCCACATGCTTTGACCGGAGTATCCCATTTCTTTGATTATATCTTTGCCTTGAACAAGCGCTATGTACACCTCGTTGTCAAAGGGAAGTGCCTCGTACAATCTGGAATAGGTTATCTGCCCCACGCCGATGTTGTTGCGCGCCACGTTCACTATGGCAAGATCTATCGTGTAGTTTTGAGAATAGGCATATTCGGCAATGGCATTGCACACCAATCGCGGAACTCCCTCGGATTTACTCAACTGCGCGCTCAACGTTCCAAGCACCTGTTGACGTTGTGTTTCTATTTCGGCGTTGGAATTGTCTATCAGCGTTTGCACCTTGTTTTGCACCGTCGTATCGACGTCAGACAGCGCGTTGTAGGATATGTTTTCGTATGTTTTGACCGTGACGTTTCCGTTGTCTATGCCAAATTGCACATGAGAAACATACGCGCCCGATTGCCCTCCTTGCAAAAAAGGCAAACCGTTTACCAGATAGCGCTGTTCCGAATGGGTGTGCGCGCAGAACATGGCGTCAACGTAGTTTTCCAATTCCGCAGACGTGGTCGGTTTGTCATAAGTACCACCACTCCCATCCACTATATCCTGCGGGCCTGCGTGTACGCTTGCCACCACTATGTCGCAACCCTGTTCGTCGCGAAGTTCCGTTGCAAGGTCCTTTATTATCGGCAGGGGATCTTTGAAGCCTATCGACTGCACCAGTTGCGAACTAATGGACGTGATTTGGTCGGATCCAATAACGCCTATCACACCCACTTTGAAATCGCCCGATTGCACAATTTCATATTTGTCTGCAAAATCGTCGGCGAAGTCGCCCCAGCCCGAGTTTCTGTCCCAGTTGTAAATGTTGGCTCCGAGAAAGGGAATTCCGCTTTCGGCGGATAGCGTTCGAAGATTGTCCATGCCCCAGTCGAACTCGTGGTTTCCGTACGTCATGGCGTCAAAGCCCGCTTCCTTCATACATTCCGTCAACAGTCTGCCGAAATTGCTGTTGGATTCCATCGAGCCTTGGAACATATCCCCCGAGTTGAGCACCACCGCGCCCTCCGCCTTGCGCTTGGCAAGATATCCCGCAATACGAGGCATTTTTTCCACCGCGCCGTGAAAATCGTTTATGGCATACACGTCCACCGTTTGCTCTTCCGCAAAGGCAGTGCTTTGCACAAAAACGCCCATTGCCAACACTGCCGTAAATACAAAAACGGCAAGCAGTACAATTGAAATAATTTTTTTACTGTTTGTCACAATGTCTCCTTAAATGTTGCTTTGCCAAGCAACGCATTGATTTTAGCGATAGCGCATAAAAGCCCTTTTAATACAAAATGAAAACACGGCGAACCGATCGTACAAAAACAAATTCGATCGCGCAGTCAAACAAATTGGTTGACCAAAATATTCTATCACGCAAATATTATACACAAAAAACGGCGTTTTGGCAATACCGTATAGCCAATTTGTAACGCCATTTGCAAAATTTTGTTAAAATTATTCGTTTTTCAATCGCGGTAGGTTATTTTCCAATCGACGATGTACCGCCACACGTCCAAAAGCGTGTAAGTCCCCCGCTTGCCGAAACGGAAAAATTTGTCGTCGTGAAATTTGCCGAAGAACCGCACCGTTTCCTTGCCGTCGGGCGTAAGCAAAAACTCGATAAGAACGCCGTTTTCTATGGGAAATGTGTCCACGACGCAATGTCCGTAGTGCGCATAGCCCTTTATCGCAAACTCGGCATGCGCTATTTTTCCCGAATTGAGCGCACCAACAAATTGATCGTAATCCACCTTGTACCTCCCCGTGGCAAGTTGATGAAATGCTATTGCGCAATTGCATCAGCATTCCACCAAATAATACTCGATGCCCTTCGATTTTACACCCTCAACGCTTGTCGAAACGTTTGTCCGCTTGACACCGCAGATCCAATCAATTTGATAGTCTTTTTTGACGGAATATGGTCCGACCGTGTTGGCAGAATATTTTTTATCGGCTTTTATTGTTGGTTTTGCGTTGTTTATTTTACGAAAACATTGATACACGTCCTGCGAGACTTTGTCCTCGCGTCCAGTCGATTCGTAAAACCTCTTACCCTTATCGTCCTTAAAGACCACGCCCATTGCAAACGTTGCAGTAAAACCCATTTCTTTGACCTGTTCCATAAACGCAATATCCTGTATCATCTTTACCATTCTCACAGGATATTGTCCATGCTGAGGAAATTTCAGCTCTATGGCATATTTTTCCTCCGACGTTTTGGGTTTGTCGCCCTTAAATACAATAATATCTATTTCTCTTTTGTAAAAATCTTTTACCAAAATGCCGTCTTTGAGCTGTTTTATGTTTCTTTCAAATTGGACCTTATAGCCCTTTTCAAATCTTTCTTTCAAATAAATTCCGAGTTCGTGTTGTAGCGAAAATTCGTTGTACAATTCAAGGTTATTATCTTCGGCATATTTCCAAAAATCCTCGATCACTTTCTTTATATCTATGTTTGGCATTATTTTATCCTCACTGTGTGTTTGTCTGTTTTGTAATGCTCGCGTTATTTTTCGGTAAGACACCCAACCTTAACACCGCTTCTGCTTGTCGGGCCAACGCCTGTTATATAAATTGCTTTACTTTCCGTCCGTCAAAACCGCTCGGGCACAAGCAAAGCCATACTCAACCGCCACCCACCTGATGAGTGTAACAAAACTTCGACATTTTGTCAATACTGTTGTGCGCGTAGCAACACGCCGTTGCCCCGCTCGCCTCAAAATATCAAATACGTCCGCGTGCAATGCATGCAAAAATGTTTTTTGCTTGCAATGTTGACATCTTGTGGGCGTTGTTGTAAAATTAAAGTACCACATTATTACCCCTATATTTATTCCAAAACATGCACACAATCTATCGGTAGATTGAGGTGTCTTTTCTCAACAAGCATGTTTTGGCGAGGTAATAGTGTGGTAACTATCGGGACACGCATCTACAAGTGCCGTTTCGGTAGGGACGGCACTTTTTTTATTGCAAAAAAACAGAAAAGGAGGAACACTATGAAAAAATCTTACAAATGGACGCTTGTTGTCTTTCTTGCACTGTTGGTCGTTGTGGCACTGACGCTTGTTGCATGCACGCCCGACAACACAGATGACGACGACGTTTGGACGATCGAACGCGTTTATGCCCAAGCGCAAGAGTTGGGCTATCAAGGCACTTTGGACGAGCTGATCGCCCAATTTAAGGGTGCTGACGGTACCGACGGCGTGGACGGCAAGGACGGCGTCGGCATCAAGACTATGGAAATAAACGACGACGGCGAGTTGATCGTCACGCTCACCAACGGCACCGAACTCAATTTGGGCGTTATCGTTGGTGCAACAGGTCCACAAGGTCCGCAAGGTCCTCAGGGAGCCACAGGTCCACAAGGTCCGCAAGGCCCTGCTGGACAAGACGGCAAACCTGCCGAAAATATCCACACCTTCACAGTGACGTTTGTGGCAGAAGGTCGCGAAGTGGGCAAGGTTGTCTGTCTGGACGGCACTACTTTTGTGTCCGAACCCGACATTCCACAAAAGGAGCACTACACCGCCACTTGGGAGAGTTACACGCTTGCTGACGCCGACATCACGGTGCAAGCCGTCTACACGCCCATTGAATACAGAGTGACGTTTGCAGGCAACGGACAACAAGATGTCCGCACTTACACAGTGGAAACGGTGGACGAACTGACTGCGCCCGAAGTTCCCACAAAGGAACACTACACGGGTGCTTGGCAGGGCTACGAGTTGCAGTTTGATAACGACCAAGTTGTCAACGCCGTTTACACTGCCATTGAGTACACGGCAACCTTTGACGACGGCACAAAGCAAACGACTGTGACCTACACGGCAGACAACGCCAACAGCGTTACCATTCCGCAAGTTACGCCCAAGCAGTACTACAACGGCAGTTGGCAACAATATCGTTTTGACTTTTCCAATGAACAAGTTATTCACGCCGAATACACGCTCATTGAGTACAAAGTAACTTTTACGGGTAACGGCGAGCAAGAAGTTCGCACATACACAGTGGAAACAGCAGAAGAAGTGACTGCGCCCGAAGTCCCCGAAAAAGAACACTATACGGGCATTTGGCAAGAGTATGAATTGCAATTTGAACAAAACCAAGTTGTAAACGCTGTGTACACACCCATTGAGTACAAAATAACTTTTGTCGGCAACGGACAAAGTATAGAACGTACCTACAATGCGGAAACGACAAGTCAATTTGTTGCGCCAGAGGTTCCGGTCAAAGAACAATACTACGGCTTTGACTATGTCGGCGCGTGGGAGCGATTTGATTTTGAATTTGACGACAGCCAAGAAGTAAACGCCATGTACACATTGAATACCCCGGGCTATACCTATATTCTCAATGGCGACAAGCAGAGTTACAGCTTGACAAACGTGTCAAATGATATTGAAGAAGCTCACGTTTTGCCTTTCTACAACGATTTACCCGTCACAAGCATAGGCACCGCTTTCTACTATTGCACCAACTTGCAATCTGTAACATTTAAAGGCGACAGTCAATTGCAAACAATTAGTGACGAAGCTTTTCGCGGTTGTCGTAATTTGCAAACTGTAACGTTTGAGGGCAATAGTCAATTGCAAAGCATAGGCCTTCTGGCTTTCTACGATTGCAGTAATTTGACGGAAATAACAATTCCAAATACAGTCACAAACATAGGCAACTCCGCTTTCTATGGTTGCAGTAGCTTGACATCTATCACAATTCCAAGCACCGTCACAAGCATAGGCGACCGCGCTTTCTACTATTGCATTAGTTTGCAAACGGTAACTTTTGATGGGGAAAGTCAATTACAAAGTATAGGCAACTACGCTTTCGAAAATTGCGGTAGACTGACAAACGTCTACTATGGCGGAACGATAAAAAGTTGGTGTGGAATTGAGTTCATACATGATGACTACTCTTCAATATGTCCCTCCAACCCAATGTGTTATGCCGATCACTTCTTTATGAAACAGGGGGACGATTGGCAAGAGGTATCAGGCAAAATTGAAATTCCCGAAAGCATTACCGCAATAGGCGATTATCAATTTTTGGGGTTCAAAATTTCCTCTGTCGTCATTCCGAGCAACACAACAAAAATCGGCGCATATGCGTTCTATGCATGTGACGCCCTGAAAGAGATCACCTTTTCCGACGACATTCATTTAATTGGTATAGACAGCTCTGCTTTTGGTGGTTGTGACAACCTGAAAAATATTTACTACGGCGGAACTATTGAGAGATGGTGTGGCATTGAGTTTGGAACTAGTGGCGCCAACCCAATGTATTATACCGATCACTTCTTTATGAAACAAGGGGACGATTGGCAAGAGGTGACGGAAATCGATATCCCCGAAGGCGTTGACAAAATCGGCGATTACCAATTTTATGGTTTCGGCAACATAACATCGATCACAATTCCAAGTACTGTCACAAGCATTGGCGACAATGCTTTCTACAACTGCAAAGCTTTGCAAACGGCAACGTTTGAGGGTGAAAGCCAATTACAAAGCATAGGTGACTACGCTTTCTATGGTTGCAGTAGCCTGACATCTATCACAATTTCAAGCACCGTCACGAGCATAGGCAACTACGCTTTCAACGGATGTAACAGTTTGCAAACGGCAACGTTTGAGGGCGACAGTCCATTACAAAGTATAGGCGACTACGCTTTCAGCGGTTGCAGTAGCTTAACATCAATTATAATTCCGCGTACCGTTACCAATATCGGGCAAAGCGCTTTTTCAAGTTGTTTAAACCTGACAATCTATTGTGAGACAACAAGCGAACCGCTTGGTTGGCATACCCATTGGAACCCCAGCAACCGCCCCGTTGTGTGGGACTACAAAAATCAATGACCTCGCGGTCTTTATATAGAAAAAAATAAAAACAAAAGGAGAAAAAACTATGGCTAATATTTCAACTCTCAAAAAACAATTGGGTTACCCGCCAAAAACATGCGGAGTGTTTGGAGGAACAGAATACACCGACATTAAAGAGGGCAAACTGTTCGATTTGAGCAAACACGCAAGGACCAACCCGTGCGACTACCATGGCGTTTATGTGGTGCACCGTGACAATGGCGAAATAATCTACGTCGGCGAGGCGTACAAGCGAACAGTGGGAGAACGGTTGCACGACCATGTGTGTGGCAATTTGGATAACAGCAGTTTTGCCAAGCATTTTGCACAAAAAGATCTCGGTATCGAAATCGGCGCTCCGCTATCCGTCGAGGACAAAAACCGCCTTTGCACTACGATTGGTGAGCTGAATGTTTTGGTTTTCAAATGCACCGACCTCGAAACTGTTTTGATAGACGCGCTTAACCCATGCTACAACAAAGCGACGGGCAACAAAAAGCCTTGGACACAAAAAACAGGCAGAAGTCAAAGGGCAAGCCAAGTGGCAAGACAAACTTCCACCCAAACGCCCAACAGCGCCCAAACCACGCCATGATTTGACCTTTTGCCCAACCGCAGGCAACTTTACCTGCGCCAACAAGCAACCCAAGCAACGAAAAAGGAGCGCGCTTGCCGTGCCCCTTTTCTGTTGCGCCTCAAAGCGATGTTGTCTATATTGATGTTTTGAGTGATCGGGACTTGTCTCGGCGCAAGCCGAGTAAGCACGTTTGGCGTTAAGCCAATCTGCACGGTGTGCAGTTGGTAGCCAAATGCACAAGGGCGGGCTTTTGCGCGAGCAAACTCCAAATGCTCGCCCGCAGTGGCAGAAAGGCGACAAGCGTTTTGTCGCGATGATACGGTAGACTGTATGGTCGCGGAGCGCTACCTCGTCGCAACTTTCGCTTGTCATCACCAAGCGTGCAAGCACACTCGGTTCCGCTGACGGCTCGGTTGCTCCTTCACCCATGCGAATATTCATTCGCACGGGAACCCAATCTTCCACTATCCAGTCACGAAACCGTGGGCGGACGAGCCAAAAGACAGCAATGGAAAAGGGGGCAGGTACCTGCTCCCTTTCCGTTGCAACATAAGGGCGAATGTCCGCCCACATGGTCTGAGTGACTGGACTTGAACCAGCGACACCTAGACCCCCAGTCTAGTGCGCTACCAAACTGCGCTACACCCAGATACTATTTTATTGTACAACACTTGCGAAAAAAAATCAACTGCTTACAAACAAATTGTCTTACTGTTTTGCAACAACAAAAGCGACAACGTTGTTGCCAGAGGAGAAAATGCCGTCCGTTGTCGCCTTGCAAACCTTATATCAGGTGTTTACTTGTTATGTACTGCATGCTTTTTTGCAATGCCGAGGGTTCTTTTACTTCCACCACCGCAATGTCGGCGGTTTCTTTTACCAATTGGAAATATTTGGGAATGTCTATCAGCCCTTCGCCCAGCGCGATGTGATTTGTGCAAGACGTGACGTCGTGCAGATGAAAATGCTTTATTTTGTCCTTGTGGCTCAGCACAAATTCCTCGTCGTTAGCGTTGCTCTTGTAACTGTGTCCCACGTCAAAGGTCAACCCAAAGTGCGGATATTCCAACATCAGTTCGATCGCCTGCTTTTGCGCGGAAACAAAACCCGTGGTGTTTTCTATACACAAATTTACAGAATGTTTTTCCAGATAGGGATACACTTCGTCAGCAAACCGTCGGGCGTTATCTAAATACCTGTCCATATACAAGTTGCACAAATATATCTTGCCCGAAACTCGCGACGAATACGCGCCGACATTTAGGTGCATGGTAAGGTTTGTTGCGCCAAGTTCGCAGGCTATCTGTATTGCGCGGAGCACGTTTTGCGTTCCCGCGCGTCGTAACTCACCGCAAAAACTCAGGGGTTCCAGTTGATCGTGAAGGTGAACGGTGTAAAAAAATCCGTTCTGCTCTTTTGCTTTAACAAGTCGATCTACGTCTATTTGGTCGCAATCCAACCAGGGAAACGTAAAGTTCAACTCTATAAAGTCGCATCCGCACTGTTTGCACAATTCGGCGTGTTCTTCTATTCCGTAAAAATCTACCAAAGTAGGTATGCCTAATTTCATATTATTCCTGTACTGTTATATATCCTTTTGCAATTTGTTCGGTGGATTCTGCATCAAACAGCAAAACATTGTCGCCCACGATATCGAAATTGAGCGTCTGGTCCGTTTCGTAATCGATCGCCCCAAACATAATGGAAGACAATATCATCCCGTCGATGCTGATTTTTACCGTGGTTTCCATTCCTGCGGGCAAAGTGGAATAAGCCGTGCCCTCCAAAGCGCCGTCGGCGGATATCCGAAGAAATTCGGGACGTATGCCGACGTACACATGCTCTCCTCTTAACTTTACGCCGTTCGAACAGAAATTCAGCGTTTTGCCGAACAGGGGCAACTTTACCGTTTGATCGTCGATTTGAGTTGCCGTGGTTTCTATCAAATTCATGGTGGGGCTACCCACAAAATCTGCGCAAAACAGATTGGCGGGATCGTTGTACACGGTAAGCGGAGACGCATACTGTTGCAAAACGCCCTTGTTCATAAGGCATATTTTTGTTGCAAGCGTCATTGCCTCCAACTGATCGTGCGTAACATAAACCACGGTAGAATCGGTATCTGCATGCAGACGTTTCAGCTCCGTTCGCATTTCTCCGCGAAGTTTTGCATCGAGATTGCTGAGCGGTTCATCCATAAACAGCACCTTGGGCGCCGTAGCAAGCGTACGCGCAATCGCAACACGTTGTTGCTGTCCGCCCGAAAGTTCGCTGGGGTAGCGCTTTTCAAACTCCTCTATTTTGAGAAGTTTCAACATTTCAACGACGCGCTCGCGTATTTTGTCCTTTTTCCACTTTAAGTTTTCCAGTCCAAAGGCGATGTTTTGATACACCGTCATGTGTGGCCACAACGCATAGTTTTGAAACAAAAATCCGATGTCTCGCTTGGCAGGCTGAATGTTTACGCCCGCCTCGCTGTCGAACACCACTTTGTCGCCTATTGTTATGCGCCCCGTCGTGGGCGTTTCCAACCCTGCGATCATGCGCAAGGTCGTGGTTTTACCGCAACCGGAAGGACCAAGCAGTGTGATGAAATCTCTGTCGTTTATTTCCAGATTGAGATCGTTCACAGCGCAAAACTTGTCAAAACGTTTGGTCACATGTTCCAAAATAATACTGGGCATATTGTCAGCCTCCTACTCCTTTATCTATCGAAGCGCCCGTAAGCTTGTTGGTCACAAAGTTCACTAACAGCACAATGGCTATTATCAGCAAGTTGATGCCGTTGGATATCTGCGTTACTCCGCGTTCGTCCCAATAGGACAAAAGCGTTGTGATAAGCGTCCCGCTCGATGTCAACAAAATGAACAGCGACAGTTCTCTCATGCAGGACACGAAGGGCAACAGATATCCGCTGATGAATCCCGATTTCTGTATCGGAAAAAGCACCCGCGTCATGCGTTTTATCCAAGGCGTATTTACGATTATTGCCGCCTCTTCTATTTCTCCCGAAAGTTGCATCATCGAATTGGTTCCGCTTCGCGAGGCAAAAGGCAGGTATTTTATTGCTCCGACAATTACCAACAGCGAAAACGTTCCGCGCAAAAATGTCAGCTTGGACGATACGGCGAGGAATATTGCTCCAAATGCCATTGAGGGGACCAAATAGGGGAAAAACGCCAAATTGGAAACGAGGTGCGCCAGCTTGGAGTTGCGGTTGTGCACCACCGCGTAACCGATGAGTATGCCACAAGTGCCCACGATAAGCGCCACGACCACAGAAAGTTTGATGCTGCCCCAAAGCGCCTTCCAAATGGTGGGATTGAAAAGTATTCCGCTTTCCACGCGCACATTATACTCGTTGATCTCGGTGCGACTAAACCAATAATTGAGCGTCAGATCGGAGTAGTCCCCCTGGATACGGCACATTGACTCCAACGCAAAGGAGATGATGGGAAATATCGCCACCATTGTGAGCACCACTATCATCAAAATAGTGATGGGCCAATTGGCTTTTCCCAATTTTACATAGCTTACCTGTCCCGACTTGCCCGTTACCGTGGTGAAGGACTTTCTTCTCCCCGTAAACCACTGGTTAAGTCCCAACAGTCCCACGCCCAACAACACCAAAACCAACGTCATTATATACGCCTGTCCCGAATAGGAGGAGTTGTAGAGAGAACTCAACATTGTGGACATCACATAAAAGTTGCCCGGGGATCCTATAAACAGCGGAACGGCATATGACGCCATACTGCTGCTGAACACCAACAAAACCGTCGAAAATAGTGCGGGCATCACAATGGGCAAGGTGATTCGGCGCAGTATCTTGAATCGAGACGCTTTTAGTATTACCGCCGCTTCTTCGAGATTTGCCTCCATATTGCGCAATATTCCGCCTATCAATATGTAGGCGAAGGGCGCATAGTGCAAACCCATGACGATAGAACAGGGAAAGATGCCGTACACAAACCATTGCGGAACACATATGCCCGTCAGGCTTTCCAACATTCCCACTACGCCTGTGCCCACTTGCGAATTGGCAAACACGTTTTTCCAAACAAGCGCCAATGTCCAGGAGGGCATGATGTACGGAAACACAAATACCGCCGAAATAAATTTTTTGCACTTGATGTTGGATCTGGTTATAAACCAAGCAACCGATCCGCCAAAAACAACTGCAATCAACGATGAATACACGGAAAGGCGAAGGGAGTTCCACAACGGTCTCCAAAAGAAGGATACGCTGTACGCCCGCGAATATTTGCCGAAAAGGAGCATGGCGTAGTTGTTAAAGGACAGGTCTCCCTTTTTGAGAGCGCTTCCGAATAGCTGATTGTACATCAGCGAATCCATTGCGTCCATTTGCACGGACGAACTCAGCAAAGCATAAATGGGATAAACCGTGCAAAGCAAGAGCGCGACGGCAAAAAATATCAACAATACGTTGCTCGGCTTGGAAAAATATGATTTGAGCAGGTTGGCTGTTTTTTTTGCGTTGAAGTTTGTTTTTTTCATAGTTGTTTATGTATCCTTGTCGCCACCCGCAAAGAGTGGCGACAAGTTAACTGAAATGCCCTGCCGAGTTTACTTCTTGGAAGCGCACCACTCGGAAATCATTGTGTAGTACTTGGCGTAGACTGTCGAAATGTATTGACCATCCTCCACCACAAAACGGCTTTGCCAATAGTTGAGGGGTTTATCGCCATCTTCAAGCGCGGTTTCCGTGAGCGGTATGGACGAATTGCCCGAATATGCTCCCGCCTCGTTGCCGAACACCGCTTGATACCCTTCGGTACCCATCAAATAGTTGACGTACAGACAAGCGGCATAGGGATACTTGGCGTTTGCCGTCAGCATTATATACATCGGGAAGAGCATTCCGGAAAATCCTTCTACATCTTCGTGCGCGCAAATTGTAAGATCCGGTCCCTTGACGGAGCGGAATTTGGAGATTGTAAAGAATCCGAGCGATCCCGCTTTGCCGTTTTTCACGTCGGAGGCAATTGTGCCGTCCTTGTTGACAAAGGTGCAATTGGCGATAAATTTGTCTATCCATTCCAGAGAAATGTTTTCGTATTTATCGTTTTTGACGTAATCTTTATTATATTGCTTTTTGTATGCGTCCGCAAGCTTTTGTTGCCATGCGGGGCTTGTGAGCGTGATGAGGAAGTTCATCGTGCACTTTTCGTCCAGCGGAGATTTTACCTCGCAACCCTTGTACGCGTCCTCGGTAAGTTGCCAAACATTGCTTATGTAATGATCTATCTCTCCGTTGCCGTTATTGTACACAAACGCTCTGTTGTAGTAGAAGCAAACAAGCGGATCGCGATCTCCCTCGGCAATATTGTTTTTGTACACCGAAGGAAGATAGTTCTCTACCCAACCGTTGCCCATGGCGTTGTTTACCATGTTGAACGAATCGGTGGTGAGTATCACGTCCGCGCCGTAAACGTTGCCTCCGACTTCGTTTTTGAGAAGTTCGAATATCTGACTGTCGTTGGGTTGCGATACCTTTACTTTGATACCCGTCTTGGCAGTAAAGCTATCTTCGTTTACTCTCGACGTCGTACCGTAAATGGACAGCTCGTTGTCGCCGATTTCTTCCCGCGCTTTGGCAAGCAACTCGTCCCAAGTCATGTCCTGTGCTTCCTTGATCACTGCCTGAACTTGTGTGTCTTTTTCGGTACAAGCGCAAAGCGCAAACGTTGCCGAAAACACGATCAACAAGGCGAGCAATACCGTTACAATCTTTTTCATAGTAGTTCCTCCATGTTTTTTTCCGCAAACGCGGTAAATTTCAAATTGAGTATTGACAATTTCTGCCTACAATTGTATTATAAAGTCAGCGACGATAATGTCAAGTTATAAATGATAATGGGTTCATAACGAGAATTTATGGTGATGGCATATGATTAACATTATTTTGAAAACTTTGTTGGCGGTAAACGAAACGCGGAGCATAACCAAGGCGGCGGAGATGCTCAACTTTACTCAGCCGGCTGTTTCTCAACATATAAAAAAGTTGGAAGACCAGTACGGCGTAAAAATTTTCGTCCGAAACGAAAAGGGCTTGAAAATCACGCCCGAGGGCGAGATTATCGTTCAGCACGCCACAAGAATATTGAATCTGTACAACGATATTCCCCGTAGCATACGCGAATACAAGGAAAATAAGCTTCAATTGACGGTGGGACTCAGTCAAACCACTTCCGCGTCGGTCATGAGCGAAGTTTTTGCAAAATATTGCAAAGAAAATCCCGGCGCACACATAAAAATTATTTTCGGTTCCATTACGGAACTTTATAACAAACTGAAAAATTATGACGTCAGTCTAATTGTCGTGGACGGCAACATCTCCGACGCAGGCTGTCACAGTTTGTTGTTGGATACGGACTACCTGATCTGTGCGGTGCACAACGACAATCCATTATCCAAAAAGGAATTTATCACTCTCGAAGAATTAAAAAAAGAAAATCTGATATTGAAGCCCGCCACATCCAGCACGCGTGAAATGTTCGAAAACTGTCTAAAACAGCACGGCGAAAGTCTGTCTCACTTCAACGTGTCCCTCGAAGTAGACTCCGTAGCCACCATAAAGGAATTGGTAAAGCGCAATTTGGGAGTTGCCATATTGGCAAAAAGCGCTTGTCATGTAGAGTTGCAACGCAACCGATTCAAAGCCATGCAAATACAAAACATGTCTATGCCCCGCGAGGTAAATCTGCTATATCTGGACGACTTTCAACCGCAATCTTTTTTGAAAAAACTGATGCAATTGTACTACTCCACCAAAGAAGAGGTGCTGTTACGGCGGTAGTTTGGGGCGGATAGAGGAAATTTGCTATAAAGTTTGCAGTTTTGTCCATACTAATTTCGAGGAGAAATTATGAGAAAAATTGCAGAAAAAGTTGCCATAATCGCACAAATTTGCATAACGCTCGTTTTTGTGATAACCACCCTGCTCTACTTGTTCAACGTCATACCCGAAAACACGGCGCTATCCAACAACGGAGTGCTGGCAACGCTTATCGGGATACTCGCCGTTGCGTATATGTTGCTATCCGCGTATATAATATACGTCAACTTTTCCGATAACGAAGTTATTCAACAGGTTTTGTTGCACTGCGACAGCGAAAGCGCCACTCGCGCATCTGCCAAGGTGATAAAAAACATTGTCAAAAGTTGCGCAAAAAAGGTCTCGGGCGTGCGCGTGCGCAAAGTCAAAATGAAATTGGACGAGAAACGGGGATTATCCGTGACGCTTCGAGTCAACGTGGCTACGCACAACGTTTCCGAATCCATAGATATACTGCGCTGTTTGGTGGCGGACGCCTTCAAAAACACTCTCGGGCTGACGTTCAACTCCCTCAACTTCGAGATAAAACGCCTGAAAAGCAGTTATCGTCCCGACGTAGCCAAGGCGGAAAAGTTGGCAAAAACGCTTACGCAACAAAGAGAACTCTCAGCGGACATATACGAACAGCCCTTTGAGGACAACTGTGAAGAATGTGCCAAAGCGGACGAACAAACCAAAAGCAACGCCGAAAAAGAGGATGTTGACGCCGTGAAAGAAATACGCGAACAACTGCACGAAAACGGTCAAAACAAAGATACCGACGCGGACGCGGGCGAATGATCGAGCACCCCGCAAAAACAGTTGCACAAAAATTATCGGGTGCAAAGTAAACATACGGAAGTTTTTCCATCAAAACAAATTTCTATCGCGCAGTGCGCGGTCGCGCATTAAACACAATAAGATGTCTGTGTGTCGTTACGCAGTTGTCCGAACAAATTCTGCACCACTCACCACAAAGGCGTCGATTGCGCAGTCGAACAAACAACTTTTTGTTTGGAAATTCAAAAAATCTTCTATGCTTGGCGATCTGCGCGTCCCTTGAAACCGTCCGCGGATAGCGTGCGACACCGCATTTGACGCAAAAAAAAACAAACCCCATGTCGATATTTTATCGACATGGGGTAACTTTTAGCCTCGTTTGGACTTGAAATACTCCGTGAGCAATGCCGAACACTCCTTTTCCAACACGCCACCGCAAAGCGTCAACTCGTGATTGAGGGTGTGCCCTATCATCTCCGACAGTTGAACACATCCCTTACCGCTCAGATCGAACGCGCCAAAGCAAACGTTGGCAATGCGCGCGTTGTAACAGGCGCCGAGACACATAACGCACGGCTCCAACGTCACATACAGATCGCAACCGCTCAACCGCCAATCACCCAACTTTTTGCATGCGCGCCTTATTGCCACAAGCTCTGCGTGCTCCGTTGCGTCGCGGGAAGCGTTGCGGGTGTTATGCGCGCGGGCGATCACTTCGCCGTCCTTTACTATCACAACGCCAATAGGCACTTCGTCCTCTTTGTAGGAGATTTTTGCCTGTTTCAGCGCCAGTTTCATGTAGTGCTCCTGCGTCATACCGTTTCCTCGTATTGCGGTATGTGCTCATCGGACTGCTTGTATTTGCCCTGTTCCAACAAGTCGGCAAGTTTTTGAAGGGAGCAACGACTGTTGATCTCGCGCATCATGGCGACATCCACTTTGAGCACTTTGCGATCGAAGGTGAGAAAACCGTTTACTTCGTCCTCCACGTCGCTCAATTGCGTGTAGACGGTGGCGGAAAGCCCCTTTATTATCCAAGGCAACACATCTCGCTCGTAAAGCTTTTTTATTCCCTTGTTGAAGTCCTCGACGGTGTCGAACTTTTTGTAGCTGTAAGTGCTATCGGGATTGAAACTGTGAATGTCGTCTTTGAAACTGTATCCGCCAAATTCCGTCAGGCAAACGGCGCGTTTGTCATCCTTGGGGAGGCTCACCTTTTTGAAATACACATGCAGGCTTTTCACGTCTCCGCCACCTTGATCGTGCCAACCGCTGGCTTGATCTACGTTGCGCGTGGGATCCAGCTTGCGCGTAAGCTCGGCAATTTTGTTGGCGTCAAATTGTCCCCAACCTTCGTTAAATGGCACCCACATTGCAATGGATACGCAGTTGATAAGTTGCCCTATCATCTCGGTGTACTCCGCAACATACCGATTGCGACTTTCCTCGCGAGCGCGCCCAAACCTGCCGTAAGCGCTATCCTTTATTTTCGTGGCGCCAATAAAGGGCAAAACGGACGTTATCGATTTGTCGTACTTGGTGCCCCCGCTGGGCATATCCTGCCATACCAACATTCCCAAGCGGTCACAGTGATAATACCACCGCGCAGGCTCCACCTTGATGTGCTTGCGAAGCATGTTGAAACCGAGATCTTTTGCCGTCTGAATGTCGTAGATCATGGCTTCGTCGCAGGGTGCGGTGTACAGTCCGTCGCTCCAATAGCCCTGGTCCAACAATCCATTGTGGAAGTAGGGCTTGTTGTTAAGCATAAGCCTGACGTACTTGCCCGCCTTTTGACAGGAAAATTTGCGCATGCCGAAATAACTGTCTACGCGATCGCGACGGGAGATTATTTTCAAATTGTACAAATGGGGATCTTCGGGCGACCAAAACTTAAACTCGCCGTTGGGAAACCGCACCGTGACGGACTTTTTGCCGTCGTTTTTGGCAATTTCTCGCTCGCCGTCCAATACTATCACCGTTATCGGATCGTCAAAGTTGCAATCTGCCACCACCGTCACTTCGGCGCGATCCACGTCGGGCACTATTTTTACCGACTTGATGTACTGTGCAGGGACGCTTTCTATCCAAACCGTTTGCCAAATTCCGCTTTGCGCGGTGTACCACATTCCGCCACGCTTGGTAGATTGCTTTCCGCGAGTGTGGTAGGAGGCGTCCGTCAGATCTCTCACGCGGACGACCAGCACATGCTCATCGCTTTCCTTGTCCTTTACTGCAACGGTTATATCCACCGAAAAGGCGTTGTAGCCCCCTTCGTGATGTCCCAAGAGCATGCCGTCCACAAACACGTCGCAGATGCTGTCTACCGCGCCGAAGTTGAGAAAAACGATATCCTTGACAAAACCCTTTGCCAACGAAAACGTGCGACGGTAAAACAAAAATTCCTTGCTTTTGAGCTGACGATTGACGCCCGAAAGGATGCTTTCGGGAGAAAACGGTACCAATATTTTGCCGTGAAAATCTTCCGGAATATCTTCCGTAGTTGTGATCGCGTAGTCCCACCACCCGTTAAGGTTGACGTAGCTTTTGCGCACGAATTGCGGACGGGGATATTCCTGCAAGGGCTTGGAAGAAATTTCCTTGCCCCAAACGGTTGTCAATTTGCGAAGCGACATAATTCGCACTCTCCTTTTCAACGGCATTATTTTAGCACATATTTTCTCAATTGTAAACAACAACATACAAAAGTGCCTTTTGCTTGTTGATTTTTGCAAAAAGTGCTCCACCGCTCGCCCCTATTCGATAAATAACAACTGTAAAAAACAACAAA
>CANQJK010000020.1 GCA_947624235.1 uncultured Clostridia bacterium
GTCAAAGAGGTGGGCTTGGCGTTGATATTGATAGGCGTTGCCTTTACCGTTTTGCAACTGGTATATCTCAAACTTCCGAGGGCGCGTATCAAGCGCATAGCGGTGGGCATTGCCTACACGTTTGTGGGTTTGGTGATATTTTTGACGGCGGTGTCGGTGGGTTTTTTGCCCATAGGCTTCAAACTGGGCAGTCAAATGGCGCAAAAGCCTTGGATATTGGTGTTGGTGGGCTTTGTGCTGGGAATGTTGGTGGTGCTTGCCGAGCCTGCGGTGCACGTCCTCAACAAACAGGTGGAGGAAGTGACCAACCGTGCAATAACAAAACGCTCCATGATGATAGCCCTTTCTGTCGGCGTGGGCATTTCGATAGGCTTGTCAATGTTGCGCATTTGGTTGGACTTTTCCATACTGTACTACCTCATCCCCGGTTACATACTTTCGCTGGGTTTGAGTTTCTTTGTGCCCACCATATACACGGCTATCGCTTTCGACTCGGGCGGAGTGGCTTCCGGTCCGCTTACGTCTACATTTATTTTGCCCTTTGCCATAGGAGCCTGTCTTACGGCGCAGGGAGAAGGCAGTATCCTCGCAGACGCCTTCGGCATTGTGGCAATGGTGGCAATGACGCCCCTCATCACCATTCAGTTGTTGGGCTTCCGCGCGATCGTGGCTCGCAATGTTCACAACAAGATAGCGCAACACCGCATAATATCGGCGGATGACGATCAAATCATCCATTTTCAGTAGGTAAACATGGCAACAAAAAACAAAACTTCCAAGCACAGTCCGTCGGCTACGCCCAAAAAGCACGCAAACAAGACTGCGCAAAAAAAATCTCTTGCGCCTTACAAGCTGATGTTGCTCGTCACCGTCATACCGCGCAGTAAAGCGGACTTTTTCCTCGATCTGCTACAAACTTTCGAAGTCAACATGCAGTTGGAACTTTCCGCTTTCGGAACGGCGACAAAGGTGTTCGGGCTGTTCGATTCGGACAGGGAAAAGCAGGCGTTGTTCTCCGTTATCCGAGAGGACAACGTGCCAAATGCGCTTTCGGCGTTGGAAGAAAAGTTTGCCACTCTTCGCGGAGGCAAAGGCATTGCTTTCACCGTGCCGTTCAGCAGTATGGTGGGAGTGTTGGCATATCAATTTTTGAGCAATAAGCAATAGTAGGTGAAAAATGACAACCAAGTACGAAGTAGTGTTTTGCGTGGTAAATTCCGGCTTTTCCGAGACTGTCATGGAGTCCGCGCGTTCGGCAGGCGCTCGCGGAGGGACGATATTGACGGCAACGGGCACTGCCAATCCGCAGTCGGAAAAGTTTTTCGGCATAACGGTAAAGCCCAACAAGGAGATCGTCATGATTTTGGTGGACGCCAACATCAAGGAGAACGTCTTGCACAATTTGTATCGCGACGTGGGACTGAACACCGCGGGGCAGGGCATTGCGTTTACTTTGCCCGTAAACGACGTTGCGGGGCTTACTCCCGTCGAACAGCAACAGGAGCAACAAGAGCAGGCGCAACAGGAACAACAGACGACCGAGCAAACGCAGGAAGAACCTCGGCAAAGCGACGACGCGTCCGATACTGACAAGGATTAAATATCTTTGTCGAGCATTTTGCATACGTTTTATTTAACAAGACATTGCGCCTACGCAGTTTCAAAATCGTTACAACCTTTCATGGGCTGTCGCAAGTAAATTTTGTGTTCTTGCGACAGCCCCGTTTTTTATTTCGTGGCGCCCCTGCCACTGTGCCCCCATTGGCGTGGCTACAAGCGAGGGGCATATCGTCAATTGGGGGGGGCGGGTTTGCTTTACTGCGCCTACGCGTACCGCTCGCTCAAATTCGGTTTTAACGCAAAAGCTAACTTGCATATATTCGGCATACTTACATTTTCTACCGAACTATATTTCGGCATTATGTCATATTTAGCGCGTTTTGCGTAAAATATTCTGAAAATGTACGCGGTGTGGCTGTCGGGAGTTAAATACGCTTGACAACATACCGCACATTCTATAAAATAATAAATACTAAAAAGCAGTAGCATGCTACTTTTGAAAAGGAGAAACGCAATGAATAAACATCTGCGATATTTTACGATCATATTGAGCGTTTGTCTTGTGTTGTGCTTTGCGCTGTTTGTGGCGTGCGACAACAACACGGCAACCGTCACACTTGACGTTGGGGCGGGCGGAACGCTGGACAAAACGGTCTACGAAACGAAAGTGGGCGCAAGCGTAAAGGAACTTGTCAAAGACATCCTTCCCCAATGCGGCCAAGGCGTCACTTTTGCGGGCTGGTATATCGGCGACAAGCCCGTAGGCGACAGCGACACGGTAGAGGGCGACATGACGCTCACCGCGCAATACGACGCGGAATACACGGTGAATATTTACTATTCCGACGCGAGCGGATTGTATCCTTCAACGCCCTCCGACGTCCAAAAGGGTACGGCGCGCCTCGGTTCTTCGTTTAGTTTCGACGTTTCCAAGCTTAACGGCACTTTGGACGCAAGCAAACAAAATCGCACTTCGACGGATTCCTTGGGCAAAAACGAAGTGTTCACCGTTTACATGCAGACGTCGAGTCTGGAACAGGTCAACGTGCGCGTCAACTACAACGTAAATCGCGATGACGTCACGGCGACGATCCCCTCTGCCGACGTGCTTCGCGGTACCAAAGTGACGCTTCCCGACGGCGAAGGGTACGGCTTGGGCAGATCGCTTCGCTTTTTGGGCTGGGCGCTTACATCCGAAGGAGAAGTTGTCTACAAGGCAGGCGACATTTTCGATACGGGCTTGATGAAGGGCTACAACACAACTCTCTATGCAAAGTGGCAGGAGGGTTTGACGGACGTGTTCGGTGGCGACGACTATCTGTTTGTAGACGATGACGAACAGCAGGTTATCCTTCGCCGTGAAGGTCTGGAAGAAAAGCGGGGCGCTTACAACAGCGCAACGGGCGTGTTCTCTTTCAAAGAGGGCGACAACACCGTATTGGAAGGCAAAGTTTCCCAAGACAGGTTCTACTACTTTGAGGATCTGACGGACAAAACGGCGACAAGCGGTTTGGGCAACGGCGACACGATCCTATTCAACGGCTCCGACAGCGTGACCTATACCCACGGAGAAACGGTGGTGGAAGGCACCTATGACATGGACTTTGTCACGGGCGAATACGTTTTCGTTTCGCAAAGCGAAAACTTCCACTTCACCGTAAACACGCAAAACGGCGTGTTGGTGTTCAACCGTTCCACGAGCGATGAAGCGGGCTTTTATGCGATGAACAGCGGTTTGGGCGACAGCGTGCTGTATTTGGACGGTATGGTGGACGCAAACGGAATAGGCGGAGCCATGCTTTACAGCGTGGAAAAGGGCAATCTCAACGCAGTTACTCGCGTGTTTTATTCCGTGTGGGAACAAAACGTGCGACTCGATAACGACGAAATCGTCAACTACTACAAATTCGATACCAAAACCTACGCAATATTTACTGCGGACGCCGATTCTCCGATTTTCCTGTTCCGCGTCACCGACGGCGATCATGCCGACGTGGACGGCGTGCATATACGGGGAAGCTACGTTGTTTCCGACGACGCCAACGGCTATTATTACACAGACGCGATGGACGAGCAACCCGACTTGTTTGTTGACGGTTTTGGCAACGTGCTCAAAGAGGACGGCAAAGGCGGTCAAGTCAAGGGAACATACGAAATAGAATCAAACGAATTGCAAATAGTGGAAAATCGCGTGCTCAGCGATTGGGCGGACGAATGGCTCAAAATAACCTACGAAGGTCAAGCCGACGCGGTTTACGAGCGCATATACTACAATTTGGTTCCCCTGCACTACAATATTTCCCGTCCCAAAATGATACAATGGGCAAATTCGGCGCAAAAAACATATGTGGGCGCGCCCGACTACGTCAATATGTGGATATACGACAGCACGATCAACGGCGCGTATATCTTGGGCGAGGCTTACGACAGGACATACGGCACCTACTACGAGTCTCTCGACCGCGGTGAGGTGAAGGAACTCGGTGACGGGCTGTTCCAGTTTACAAGCGCTATCTATACCGGCGCCGACAGCAATTGGCAGTTCAGATACGACGGAGAAAAGATCGTCACCACAGTTGCGGGAGCCGAGGGCTTCGGTACGAAAGGCGACGTTATCTCCATGGACAAGTGGGGCACGCTCACTTACAACAACGTGGAGTACGCCTTCGGCAATTGGTCCAAAACGTTTATGTACGATATAGACGACAGGTTTGTTTTGGAATTTTATCAATTTAAGGGACTGGACAAAACTGTGGGCGTGCGCGTGGACGTCACGGAACATGTTGACGGCGACGAGCTTACTTACGAATACACTCGTACCCTTCTTGCCAAGGATGCCGTTATCGATATCGTTTGGAACCAATTTTACGGACAGGAAGGCTACTACGACAAACTGTATTTCATCGATTCGAGCAATGCGGCCGTCGGTTTGATAAATCAATACGGCGAATACGACTTTTATCTGTTCGGCACCGTCACGCAAAACGGCGATACGGATGAATATCATTTTGTTGCCGACGCAAGCAAAGCCGATTGGTACGTTGAGCAGATAGGCGCCACTCTCGCAAACGCCTACTCCGACTTCTACTTCAAGTACAGCGAAAAGGACGGAGTCAAAGTTGCCGTCAAGTCGTTGTTTGGCGCGCAGTTTACCGCTAAAAACGGCGCAACGTTCAAAAAGGACGCCTACGGCAATGCCGAGTTCAAACCCGCCGATGACGACAATGTTATCGCGGGCACCTACGACGAGTTGGACATGTTGGGCAAGTATCTGTTCAAGTTTGCGTCGAACGACGGCAAGACGGAGCACCTGATATCCGTTATTTACGACGGCGAGGATGTCGTTGACTTTTTGGTGGACGCCGACGGCGCTGGAATTTACTATTACCTATATTCTACGGGCGAGGTGTATTTTGACACTTACATGGTGCTGTTGGGCGACGAAACCGCAGATCATGCGGGCACGGTGGTGTACGGCTCCAATTTGGGCACATATCACAAGACGGACAAGACCGTCCGCTACAATTTTGTGCCCGACGCAGTGTGGACGGAGTATCAACTCGATCTTATGCTCTACGACAGCGAAAACAAGCCTGTGCCCACAAGCATCAACATCATCGTGTCCAGCATCACATTCGATGTCAACACAGAAGACGGCATAACACAAGTGGAGTACCCTTGCTTTGTGGAACAAATGGACAGGCAAGCCGACCGCAATTTCCAGATAGTCGGCGGAGGACAGATAGTGGGAGACGGATACAACGACACCTACTACTTTGACGGATCCACCTACTACTACGGAGTGTTGGGCATAGGCGTCATCAAGGATGGTTCGCCCCTGATGAGCGACTACGACTGGGACGACGACTTCGAAAACGGCGAGCAATTGATATTCAGAGCCTCGTATATCATCGTCAACGGCAATCCCGTCACCTATTCGAACAGCTTTTTGTTCGACATCAACGATGACAACACCCTATCCCTTCGCGACGAATACAACGGCACCTACGCCTTGTACGACAAGGGCAACATCACGCAAAGCAGAATGTACCTTGACGGACACGGCAACGCCACGCTTTCGGACGCCGACGGCAATGTACGTGACAAAGGCACATACACCGTGATGAACATGTTGGACTGCCTTATGTTCACCTCCGACAGCGGTGAAACCATTCGCTTCAACACGGCGCAAATGAGTTTCTCCGATGAGACCTGGCTCCTTTACTATGTGATAGAGGACGAGCGCGTGTTTGTAAACGACGATTGGTCGGTGCTTTTGTTGGGCTCCATTCGCGAAGATGACGAGTTGGGCATGATCAACGCATTGTACGTTGACGCAAAGGGACGCGTTCGCGGAGGATTTTACAGTCAGCTGTCGGATGACGTGGTGCGTTTCCAATTTGCAGTGGGCGGTTACAGCTATTACAGCGTTCAAAACGGCAAGTTTACCGTCATCACCGACGAATTTATCATTCGCGACAATGTGTTGGTGGGCTACCAAGGATCGTACATCACGCACAGTCTCAGGATCCCCGACGGCGTCACCGAGATAGGCTCCAACGCCTTTGGCGGAGTTGTGGAGTTTGGCGGATCGACCTACACGTTGGATCTTAACCAGGTCGAGCGCATCGACGACTACGCTTTCTACGGCGTGCACAACTTCGGCATAGCGGACATCAGTTCCGAAAAAGTCACATATGTGGGCAACTACGCATTTTACGTTCCCTACTTCTTGGAGGCGTCCATCTACGACGATCTGCCGACTTCCTGGATAATCAACGTCAATTTGCCCAATGTCACCTACATCGGCGACTATGCGTTCAACGGTTGCAACCAAATGAATTTGGGTATTACCAAACTCAACAAAGTCACCTACATTGGCGCATATGCGTTTTCGCACAACACTTTCCCGGAAGACGACGACAGAATGATCCTCGACTTGACGGAAGCGGACGTGACGCAGATAAAGATGGATCGCAACGCATTCCTGCCCGGACCAAACACCAACCATTGGGAAAATTTGGGTTGGCCCGTGACCATTTGGGTGAGCGACGAACAGGCAAAGCAATACGCTCTGGACAATTGGTTTGAGGAAATAGCCAACCGCGTATTCGTCAAAGAACCCACGTTGGAAAACGAAGGCTACTACAACTTCGAGACGGGCGACTACATCGCGTTCGGCAAGGCAACAGAGGGCGAAGGCGCTGTTACCTACTACACAAGGGACGAAGATACCGACACTTACACAAGCTCTGACTACGGCACATACAGCTTTGAGGGTTACAGCAAGGTGACGGTCACATTGACGGGCGGAAGCAAAGTGGAATTCGGCTACTCGCAAGCCTCCGTCGAATTTGACGGAAAAACGTTCCTCAGAACGCACGTTATGCACAACTTTGACGTGACGGACGAATCGGGCGCAGAAGTGTCTTTCAGCATGAGCTTCGGCGTTTACATCCAGGACTTGGGCTTGGGCGACGGCGCATACGATCTCACCTTCTCGGCGGACGACGCTGTTTACAACGGCTTTGTGGCGACAAACGTAATTGTTCAGAGTGGCGCTATCCACGTCACCTACAACGATCAGGATCAAATTTTCAACATAACGATAGACATGAGCACTTGGACTGCCAAAGTGGTGCCCGCAGGCGTGGTGGTGTTCTCCGCCGACGGCAACTACCGTGCAAGTCTGGACTATCCGCTCAACGACGGTTACCTCTATCTCACTTTGGAGCAAAAACAAAGCGACGGCTCCTTCCAGACGGTGTTTGAGGACGTAAATCGTTCGGACGTGAATTTGTGGAGAAAAAGTATTCTCGAAGGACAGGATATGGCTTCCTACACAGTCACTTACGATCCGGGCAAAAACGTTGTGACCGTCAACAAAGTTGTGCTCAAACAGTTGGAATTGACGGACAGTGAGGGATTGTTCCGCGTGACGTTCGGCTATGCCGATGACGGACAAATGGAAGTGCTGTTCAAACTGGATGAAAAGAATGAGTACGGTTCCTTTGAGAATGTCTATAATGTAAGGGGAATGACCTTTGCCACCGTGGAAAAAACGGGAGACAACGAGTTTACCGTAACAAACAATTTGAACGGAGTAAGAACTTGGGTGATCAGATACAGCAAGGCGGACGGCAAGGATGTGCTCACCGTGACCAAAACGGTTATCAAGGTTGTAAGAGTGCAAAGCGATCACGTTGAGGATGTTCAGGAAAACATTCACGAGGACTACTTCGACGTCGCCCTGTTGGTGGATGAAGAGGGCAATGTCGTGGGAATTGCGGAAATCAAAGAGTGGAATTACAACAGCAGTTACGGCACCTACTACGATGACGCGACGATCATTCCCACCGACGTGCAACAGCAAGGCAACACCTTCACCTTCAAGTCGGGCGTAACGGTCTACACGGTCACTGTTACCGCTACCGACGACGGATACAGCGTAACGGTGCAAAAAAAATAAGATGTCGCTCGCATATCCCCTGTAAAAAGGCTTCACGTCGGGCTTCGCGCTCTGTAATTTAATAGACATATCACTTGTGTGTCCCCATCAAAACGGCTACGCACGTCGCAACTCGCCTTTTGACATCACCGCTCGCACGAATAGTGCGGGCGGTTTTGCTGTCAGGCGTTTGCTCCTTTCCCCACAAAGTCTTTTGAATTTTGTGGGGGCCCCGTAATTGCCCTCGTTGCAGATTGTTTTGATTGGGGACACACTCGTTCTCAGAAGAATAATGTCATCTTTAATTTATCGGTTTTCGCGCTTTGCCCTCGTTGCAGATTATTTTACAGGGGATACACTCGCTCTGTCTATTACAAGGTCCCCGACCGCCCGCCCCTATTCGAGGAGATGTATTTGTATGCGCTTAAAATGGTGTTAGTGCAAATACAGACTTTTTGGGGATACTGGTTTCGAAACAGAGCGCTCGTTGCAGATTGTTTTGATTGGGGACACACTCGTTCCCGCCGTCACAAGGTCGGGACGCTTTTGGGGACTACGGGTTTCGGTGCAATGCTCTTGCTTTCGGTAAATAACAAATCGTATCCAACAAGAACAAACCGAAACAAACGTGTATCTAATGATAATGTAAATGTAAATGACAATGACAATGTTAATGTAAATGAGAGTGTGTATGTAAATGTAAATATCGATTACAACACTCTCTCACTTTTTATATAAACATACAACACGAAAAGCAATGTTTCCAGTCATAACAAAACATATCAAAAAAAAACAACAAACAAGAACAAACATGTATCTAATGATAATGATAATGTAAATGTTAAAGAGAGTGTGTATGTAAATGTAAATGACAATGATAATGTAAATGTAAATGTGAGTGTGTATGTAAATGAGAGTGTGCATGTAAATGCAGATAGCGGTTGCAACGCACTCGCGCTCTTTCACAGACAAGCAATACTAAAAGTAGTGCAGGCAATGCTCGCTACACAGACACTTTTCGCTCCGATATTTCTTGCGGAGCCTTTTTTGTCACGCAGACGCAAAGACGATCGTGCGTTGTGCGACGTGACATATTTAGGACAAAGATAATATAATAAATAATATATATACAAATAAATGGGATATTTTTATGAAAAAAACACAATTTAGGGGTGTATTTGTTTGACAAACAGGGCGTAGGTGGTATAATTAAACTACTATAATGTCGCAATTTATAGTTTAGTGCTAATTTTGTGCGACAGAGAGGTTAGCTATGAAGAAAAAAATACTGAGATCGTTGATTGTAGTATTGGTTTTGGCATTGACTTGTATCTACGCATTGCCGGGTTTGTTTACGCCCGAACAAAGCAGTGACGTGGCAAATAGCAATGCCTCTTTCAATTTTGACGAGGAGGAAGTGTTGGAGCAACTCAGACAACAACGCTTTTCCGCAATCAACAAAGATTTGCTTAAAAAAGTAGACGAAAACAAGCTTTCGGGCAAGGTCAACGTAATCATCACGTTGTCTGACGGCTCGTTGGTAGGTCAGTACAACCAAAACAACAACGGCGAGACTCTCGGCGAGTACCTCGGTAGCGCCCAAGCTACGGCAGACGCTTCGAGAGCGCGCAGTCGTCAGGTCAAACTGGAAGAAAAGCTTGTAAAGGAAGGCTTGATCAAACCTGCCAAGTATCACTATTCTACCATTATGGACGGTTTCTCTGCGGAAACCACCTATGAGAACATCTCCAAAATACTCAATTACAGCGGTGTGTATCGCGTTATCATTTCCAACACCTACAACCCCGCCGTTGCCGTCGAAAACGACGTAAACGTTTACGACACGGGTATTTTCAAGAGTGAGGGAGTGGAATACACAGGCAAGGGCACTATCGTTGCAATTCTCGACACAGGTTGCGATTATGCGCACCCTGCGTTTACCACGCACACGGTAGAAGAGCCTCTTTACGACAGTTCCGATATCGAAAGACTGCTTCCCAATACCGTTGCATACGATCAAAATAACGGCAGTCTGGAAGCGCGCGAAGTGTACTACGGCAACCTTACCAAGGGCAAGATCGCCTTTGGTTACGACTACGCCGACAAGGACTCCGACATCATGCCCTTTTTGAGCGAACACGGCACGCACGTCGCGGGCATCATCGGCGGTTATGCAGACGAACCCATTGCGGGCAAAAACGACGATTTTGACGGCGATCCCGAAACAACTCTTCGCGGTGTTGCGATAGACACGCAGTTTGCGATAATGAAAGTGTTCAGCGACTATCAGCAAGGCGCCGAGGACGTGGACATTTTGGCAGGTCTCGAAGATTGCGTCAACCTCAACGTGGACGCTATCAACATGAGTTTGGGTTCCAGTTGCGGTTTCACTCGCGAAGTGGACGAAGAAAAGAAAAACGAAATATACGACAACATCGAAAAGGCAGGCATATCTCTTATCGTTGCCGCCTCCAACGATTACAGTAGTGCATACGGAAGCGAATTCGGCAACACCAACAAGGTGGAAAACCCCGACAGCGGAACGGTCGGCGCTCCCGCAACATACAATTCGGCTTTGGCTGTCGCTTCCATCAACGGCAACAAAGACAAATACATCCAAGCCAACGGCGAAAGAGAAATTTTCTTCCTCGAAGCCGCAAACCAACTGGGCGAAAACTACAACTTCTTTGAAAGGCTCGGCGTAACGGGGGACGCGGAATACACCTTTGATTATGTGACCGTTCCCGGTCTCGGCGCGCAGGTCAACTACTCGTCAATAGACGTCAGGGGCAAGATAGCCCTTGTAAAGCGCGGAGACATCAACTTTGAGGACAAGGTGATATATGCCACGCAAGCAGGCGCAGTAGGCGTTATCATTTACAACAACGTCTACGGCGACATACTCATGACGGTAGGCAACAACGCCCCCATTGCGGTCATCTCGATAGGCAAAGACGACGGCGAATATCTTGCCTCGCAACCTGAGGGCAAGTTGGTGATGAAGGCGTCCAACACCGCAGGTCCCTTTATGAGCGACTTTTCCAGTTGGGGGCCCAACCCCGACCTCAAAATCAAGCCGGAGATCACCGCTCACGGCGGAAACATCTGGTCGTCCATTCCCGGTGGCGGATACGAAAAACTCAGCGGAACGTCCATGGCGTGCCCTAACATGTGCGGTATTGCAGTGTTGGTGCGTCAATACGTCAAGGACAACTTCGAAGGTTTGGAAGCGCCCCAAGTGCGCGACTTGGTCTATCAACTGTTGATGTCTACGGCTACGATCGCCCACGACAAACAGGACAATCCCTACTCGCCCCGCAAACAGGGCGCAGGCATTGCGGATATCGTCAAGGCGACCACCACAAAGGCGTACATCACCACCAAGGACAAAGACGGCAAAACGATGAGCACTTCCAAGTTGGAGTTGGGCGACGACGCAAAGCGCGCGGGCGTTTACACAATGACGTTCTCGTTGGTAAACATCTCCGACGAAACGCTCAGCTACAAGTTGGGCAACTACACAATGACGGAATCCCTTTCCGCCGACAAAAAGTACGTTGCCGAAATGGCGTATATGCTGGGCAGTAGCGCAGAGTACTCCGTTAAGAGCGGAGGTTCCATAAACGGCGACGTCGTGACGGTTCAAGGCAAGCAAACGGCGGAAATAACCGTCAAGATAACGTTGAGCGACGCGGACAAAGCGTACCTTAACGAAAGTTTCGTCAACGGCATGTATGTGGAAGGTTTCATAACCCTTGCTTCTCAAAATCAAGGCGTAGACCTCAACGTTCCCTTCCTTGCCTTCTACGGCGATTGGGCGCAGGCTCCCATTTTCGACAAAGACTATTACGAAGTGGAAACGACGGCGCACAACAACGCCATCGACGACGAGGACAAGATAAAGGCGGACTACTTTGCTACGACGCCCTATGCAATGTACTTCTACGACTACATCATCCCCATGGGAACGTATCTGTATGATATGGGTTACGGCGACACGCCCATTCCCGCATCGGAAGAGCACTCGGCATTGTCCTACTACATCAACTGCCTCAACGGCGTATATGCCGTGTATGCAGGCTTGTTGCGTGGCGCCAAGGAATTGCGCACCGAAGTTCGCAACACGACCACGGGCGAAGTGGTGTGGAGCCAACAAGACTACAACTGCTACAAAGCGCACTACAACGGCACCGCAATGCCCTATGTGCACGAATTGCGCCTGAGTACCGTCGATGACAACAATCAATTGCTCGGTCACAACAACGAGCACTTTGAAGTTACTTTGACAGCCACGTTGGACTGGGACGGCGAACGCAACGTCAGCGACACCTTTACGTTCAGCTTTTATGTAGACTATCAAGCGCCTACCGTAACGGATTCGCGTTTCTACACAAAGTACAACAATTCCACAAGGAAAACGGAGTACTACGTTGACCTTACCGTCTACGACAACCACTATGCAATGGGCGTTCGTCCCATCACGGTAAACTATGCAAAGGACGGCGACGGCAAGCCCGTCTACGGACAAGACGGCGTAACTCGCATGCTGTCGGTAGAAGCGCTCAGCGACAATGTCACCCCCGTATATCAGGAAACGCGCGGATCCACGTCCATTGTGACGATAGAGATCACCGACTATATGGACAACATTCGCAACTCGTTGCAACCCGATTGCATCATGTTCCAGTTGGACGACTATGCTCTCAACACGGGCTTGGTGTCGATACCTCTTCCCGAAACGGACAACAAGGAACTGGGCTTCGATAGCGAAAAGACGCAAAACATCACCTTGGATATCGGCGAAACGTTGGACTTGACTCAATTTGTCGTTAGCACAAACGAAAAACACGAGATCGACGAAGAGACGGCAAAGTTCCTGTTTATGCTGGATTGGAGCAGTGCAAACGAAGGTATCGTTGCAGTGCACAACGGCATTGCGGAAGGACGTTCGCAAGGCACGACCACGGTGTCCTTCACAAGTGGCGGAACGAAAAAAGACATCACTGTTACCGTTACGGATCAAATTTCCGACGACAGCAACGGATACGATCAAACCCTGTTCGAAGAAATTCGCTTTACGGGATACACCACAAAATTTGCCTTCAACAGCGACATAGACTACTCCGACATTGGCGAGTCGGGCGATGAAGGCTACTTTGAGGATAGCGCGTATATTTCCTTCTATCCCACCGAAAGAGTGCAACTTCACTACATCGTCAAGCCTTGGAACTTGCTTCCCAAAACGGAAGAAAATCCCAACGGCAGATACACGGTGGAGTGGTCCTCCTCCAATAACCGCGTTGCAACGGTAGACGAAAACGGCGTTGTCAAGGCGGTGGCGGAAGGTACGGCAGTCATCAATTTGCGCATAACCATCGACGGCAGATTGTCCCCGATACGCGCGCGTTGCGACGTCAACGTCAAGAGCGAGTTCGTTATCGAAAACCGTCAGCTCGTCGCCTACAAGGGCGCGGGAGGAGCAGTGAAGATCCCCGATGACGAAGGACTGATGTACATTAGCTCCTTTGCGTTCTCTCACTACACAATAGATAACGACACCGATTTGGGCGACGACTACGACTTCGACGACAGAAAGACAGCTATCGGCAACGACACCGTTAAAAGCGTCATCGTGCCCAACGGCGTCACTACAATAGACAAGTTCGCGTTTTACAACTGCACGGCACTGAAAGAAGTTGTTCTGCCCGATACATGTACCACTATCGACCAATATGCGTTTTACGGCGACAAGGTGCTCCAATCGATCAATTTGGACGACGTGGAGAGAATTTCCGACTACGCATTCTGCGACTGCAACAAATTGCAAAACGTGGGATCGACAAATTTGGCGCACCCCTATGTGATAGGCGCTCACGCCTTTGAAAACTGCACGCAACTTGCTCGCGTCAATCTTACCAATTTGCGCCGTGCAGGCGTCTATGCCTTTGCAGGTTGTTCTGCGCTCAGAAACGTGTACTTCGGCGAAAGCACGCGCGTATCCGAATTTATGTTTTACAGAAGCGGAATAAGAAGCACGGCGACTGTTCCTCTCATAGTGTACAGCGACGTCATTCCCGACAACGCGTTCAGCGGGTGCGGTAATCTTGTTACCGTCGAACTGGTGAACGACGTTACCTACGTCGGCAACAACGCGTTCAGCGGGTGCACGGGCTTGACCTCCGTCACGTTTGACGGCGTGTGCGAAAAGTTCGGAGCAAACGCTTTTGCGGGTTGCAACAAGCTCGTCAACTTCAAGGCGGACAAGTATTATCTCGAAGGCGGTATTCTGTACGACAGCGCCGACAAGACCAAGATATTGTTTGCAGTGCCCACACAATTTACGGCAACGGAATTTACTCTGCCCGTAAGCGTTACGGAAATAGGCGACGGAGCCTTTACCAACACCGGCATCACAAAGATCATCGTTCCGAGCGGATCGCAACTTCACAAGATCGGCGATAATGCGTTTTACGGAACGAACTTGAACAATATCACCTTCCCCGAGAGCGTCGATACTATCGGAAACGGCGCATTCGCCCGTACAAAACTTGCAAACGTCGATTTGAGTTCTACCAAAGTTACAGCCATTGGCAACAACGCGTTTGCAGAATGCACATCACTTACTACGGTCAAACTTCCCGCAAGTTGCACGCGCGTTGGACAAAGCGCATTCGATTCCTGCTCGGGACTGACTTCGATAAATCTCGACAAAGTCACTTATGTAGGCAGTTACGCATTTTATATGAGCGGTTTGAAGACGGTGGAACTTACCGCCGATAACGTAGAAATAGGCGAAGGCGCATTTGCCGGAGACCTCGAAGGTAGCGGAACTATCGCAAATTTGCTCAACTCCGTTCAAGCGATAACTCTCGGCGACGGCGCAAGAGTAGGCGCATATGCCTTTGCGCTCAGCAACATCACCGAACTTAACGTCATGGCGAAAGACGTTGTCATCGACGGAGAATTTGCCTTTGCGTTCTGCATCAATTTGGAAACGGCAAATTTGAACGGCATCGTGGGCAAACTCGGAGACTTTGCATTCGTTCAATGCGTAAGCCTTGAAAAAGCGCAGATCCCCAACGTCGAAGAAATCGGCGAAAGCGCGTTCCGCATGGACGTTGCGCTGGTAGAGGTGGAAACGAAAGAACTCACAAAAGTGGGCGGATACGCGTTCTATCCTTATGTAAGCGGTAATCAGGAAGTCCCCGTTCCCCTTGCAAAAATAGATTTGAGCAAGGTTACGGAAATAGGCGATTGCGCATTCTTAGAGACAGCCCTTACGGAAGTGGATCTTTCCAGCGTCGTCAAGATAGGCGAAGAAGCGTTTGAACTTACGGATCAACTGACTGCCGTTAACGCTCCCAATCTGGAAGAAGTGGGAATGGGCGCATTCTACGGCGCAGAGAGGTTGTCTACATTCAGCGCTCCCAAGCTCAAAAAGCTGGATATGCAGGTGTTTGCCGAAACAAAGATAAAAACAATAGAGATCGGCGACGCGCTGGAAGCAGTAGAGGGCGCGCTGTTCGGCGCGGAAAACTTTGAAGGCTTCACGGTAGGTGGCGAAAAGAACTTCCAAGGCAACAAAGTCGTGTTGAAAGACGGCGTTCTCTATCTCAAACAACCCAACGGCGGTTTGCTCCTCGGAGTGTACCCCGTTGCAAAGACGGATACATCTTACAAAGTGCTTGACGGCACCGTCCGCATTGAATTTATGGCGTTTGCGGGCAACAAGTACTTGCAGGAAGTAACGCTTCCCGAATCGCTCGTTTCGATAGGCGACTATGCGTTTTACGAGTGCTCCAAGCTTTCAAAGGTGATTTTCCGCAGTTACTACGCTCCTACGCTCGAAGGCTCCGCAACAGGACAAGACGAAATAGAAACCAAAGTGGGTTACCCCGGGTTTGACGACCTCTACAAGTACGATTTCTACTTCCGTTTCGGAGAGCCTATCTCCTTCGGTTACGGCAACCTGCTTGCATACCGCAACTTCCGCGACTTGGTAACGCATTTCAACAAAGACGTCCTTGAAATGGAAATTCCCTCCAACAGTCAAGGTTACGACTCTCCGCTGTACAAGGCGTTCTTCGGCAAAGCTACCACCAGCGATGAAACGGTGGGCAAGTTTGCGCACGATTTCATGAAAGCGGTGGACGCCCTGCCCGACACGGTGGACAGATACTGCACGGATGTGATCGACGGATTGATAACCTACTACGAACTGTTGCAAGCCAACAAAGACGAATTGAAGTGGGTGGACGAAAGTTACTACACCGCATACGAAAAGGCAGTGAGAGACTACAACGTTGACGTAGCGCGCAATGCTATCGTCAAATTGACGGATATGGACAACACCGTCTACTCGTACAGAATGCTCAGCAACGCTTTGCGCCTGTACAACAATTTGTCCGTTGAAGAAAAAGCACAACTCGATACCGTTATGGGCGAAGGCGTTGCGAAAGGTATCCTTGATAGCAAGTCCACCGAACTCAAAAATGTTTTGGGCATCACGGGAGAGTACGATCTTTCCAAGGAATACATCGACAGAGTGGTGGACCAACTTAAAGATCTGTTTGGAGATATGAAGGCGGAAGATATAACCGTAGACGACTTTGCAAAACTCAAAGAAGCGTACAGACTTATCAACACCCTCACCGACGAAGAGAAGGAAACGGGCAAGAGCAAGTTGGATCCTTATCAAAAGCTCATTGACGCTTGGAACAGAGTCGCCAACAATACCAACGTTATCGAAACGGCAGAAGCCGTGGCAAGCGCGCCTTACAACGCACTGTTTGCAACGATAGCAGGCATCAACGCTTTGATCGCCGTTGCATTCGTAGTTCTCAAAGGAGGGATCCTGTAATGAAGAAGAAAATACTTCCGCTCATATCGGCGGTGCTCGTGCTCGTAGCAGTTTTGTTTGCTGGGTGCGCCGAAGGACAACAAGCCTTGGAGGGGTTGCAAAAATCTTATGCCAATATCTCCAAAGCGAAAAAAATAGAACAAACGATAGAAACAAAAAGCGGAAATTTGGTGCAGTACACCAGCAACACCGTCTACATCAAGACGGACGACAAGACGAACGACGTTTACAACTGGACGCAAACCAAAAAAACGCTCAACAAAATCAACGCTACATCTGCCGAGGCTTATTCGACGGAAACCGCCCAAGGTACGGTTGCGGGCGTAAAAGACTTTGCTCCCACCCTCAAATTGGATGAACAGTACTTTGCGGAAGGATACGTGGCGAGTGGCAATTCGCTAAACGCCACGGTAAAGAGCGGAAACGAAAGAGATGTGTTGGGTATCACAGGCAATCTTATCGCTCCCACAAACAACATGGTCATCGCCATGAGCGTAAAGGGAAAGAAAGTGACGTCTTTGAACATCTCTTACCAATCCAACGATTTTACGGTCGTTATCTCGTTGACGTTTACTTACTGATACGCGGTAACCATTAAAACAAAAAGGACAAAACAATGAGATCTAAAATAGCAATTTTAGTTGTTTTGCTGGTGTTGGCGCTTGCGCTGGGCGTGCTTTGTGCTTGCGGAACAAACGAGCAGAGTTTGGACGGCATGGTGATAGTCACCTTTATGTTCAACGGCGGTGTGCTGGACAACAGCTCCACCAACGTGGTGGGACAGATCCAACACGCCTACCACCCCGACTCGTATGTGATAGACGTCAGCCATTACAAAAATTACAGCTTTACGCGCTCGGGCTATGTGTTCGAAGGTTGGTACAAAGATGATCAATGCACCGAGCCGTGGAACTTTGCAACGGATCGCGTTTCAAGCGACATAACGCTCTATGCAAAGTGGGAATTGGAAATTGTTTACAGCTACGGCGTGTATCTGGTCGTAGACGGCAAAGAACCCGAATTGCTCGGCTCCTACCGAGTGAAACAGGGCGACACATTCAATGACTCCCGCGGATACGGGACGAATTTGACCGATCGCACCTTCCTCGGGTTTTACTCGGACAAAGCGCTTACGCAACAGTGGGATACGGAAACAACACATCCCGGCGGAGAGCAAAGTTGCGAGATCCCCGTCTATGTAAAGTCGATCGAAGGCAAATGGACGTTTGTGTCCAACTACGACGAGCTTGTCAGTGCAAAAGGCAACATAATGCTCACTGCCGATATCGATTGCGGAAACAATATTATCAATTTCGGCAATTTCAACTTTACCTTGCAGGGACGCGATCTGGACGGCAACGACCACCGCATTTACAATTTCCGCATAGCCAACAGCCAAGGCAGAACGCGTTCGCCCGAATTTGCCATTTTCAACAATCTCGGCGAAAGTGCGCAAGTGCTCAACGTCACATTTGACGATTTCACGGTAGAAGTAGCGGCGTCGCGCGACACGCAGGACATCAAGGTCGCAGCCTTTGCGATAACGGCACATGCCAACGCCAAGGTGGAAAACGTAACTGTCAACGGAACATATACCTTTACCAAGGATCCCAACAGCGACCGTTTGGAAACTACCGAAGAGGAAATTGCAAAAATGTTCGCCAAACCTGTTTACGGCGCCTACGATAAACAACAATTTGTAAACTATAACGCAACAATTACACAAAAACAAGACTAATAAGGAGAAAAATCATGATCAGATTCAAAAAATTTCTTGTCGTGCTCATTTTAGTCGCGATGGTGGGGACTTCCCTCGTCATCCTGACAGGGTGCGTAAAAGATGATATAACGACAAGTTTGGACAATGAAACGGACCGTTTGGTGCTTTCCATAGGCGAACTGGACGGCGTGTTCAACCCGTTTTTCAGCACGTCCGCAACCGACGGCACCATTATCGGAATGACGCAGATAGGCATGCTCTCTTCCGATAAGGACGGCAATGTGGCATACGGAACAAACGAACCGTGCGTTGTTTTGGACTACGGTCAAAAAACGGAGGGCGACACCGTTCACCCCACGGTAGACAATTCTACTACCACCTACACGTTCGTTCTCAAAAACGACCTCAAATTCAGTGACGGCAGTCCGCTCACAATGAAGGATGTATTGTTCAATTTGTATGTTTACCTCGATCCCGCTTACACGGGAAGTTCCACCGTTTACTCCACCGAGATAGACGGTCTTGCCGAGTATCGCACGCAGACGTCCAACCCCAACGAGCAGGAGGAATTCCAAGCCACCTACGAACAACTTGCAGGCGACCGCGTTTACAACCTCGCCGATTTGCTCGAAGATATCTACAAGGACTTCCAGACAGCAGGACAAGCGCCTACCGATGATGGTATCATCGACAAACTCGAAGAGGAACAAGACTACTACCAAAGCGTTATAGACGATCCCACGTCCAGCAATGCCGACAAGGAAAACGCCAAGCAATGGCTCACATTGGTGGCTGACTACAACCGTGCAAAAGAGTTGTTTATGAAAGAACTGGAATCGGATTACACCTTGTCGGTAGGTACAGCAGAAGAGATCAAGTTCGACGAGGACCGCGTAAGTCTTTCCACCGACGCAGAAGCATTCCTCTACAATGAAGGTCTCATCTATTGGGACGACTCCGATTCGCAAAATCCGCACCTTGTGTACAGTCTCGGCACCGACAGCAAATACTTCACAAGAGAGCAAGCTATCGACGCAGTTTACAGAGCGTTTGTCCCCGGTACCGCTTCAAAGGGTATGATACAGGTGCTCACGACTACTCAAACAACATCCACTCTTATTGCGGAATTTACCGCAAAGGCAATGAAAGAGTACTTTGACAGCATCGAAGTAGGCAAGATCCCAAATGTTAGTGGTATCGAGTTCGCCAATAAGGACGGTCCCGTAGAATTCGAAAACGTAAACGGCGACACCAAAACTTACGACAAGCCCACCTACAACAGCGACGGTAGCGTAAAAGACGGCTACGAAGTGCTTCAAATAAAGATCAAGGGCATCGATCCCAAGGCAATTTGGAACTTTGCCTTTACCGTGGCTCCCATGTACTACTATTCCAGCCCCGAGGAAATCAGCTTGTTCAACTACACGGACCACTTCGGCGTTTCTTTCGGCGACATTGAGTTTATGAACAATTACGTCAGGGATCCCGACAAGATCGGTCTGCCCGTGGGCGCAGGTCCCTACAAGGCGACGACGGTAAACGGCAAAGGCACGGTAACGCCCGACACCTTCAAAGAGAACAACGTAGTCCACTTTGAACGCAACGAACACTTCATGTTCCCCGTAAACATCAAATACGTCAACTATCAGGTAGTAGACGCCAAGATGATGTTGGAAAGTTTGTTCAACGGCGATATTCACTTTGCCGAACCCAACTGCAAGCAGGAAAACATAGACCAAGTCAACGCCAAAAAGGACAAGGGCTTCACATACAAAAAAGTCATGACCAACGGTTACGGATACATCGGTATCAATGCCGAAAAGGTTCCCAGTCACTTTGTGCGTCAGGCTATCATGCACGCAATAGACGTAAGCCTTTGCACAGCGTACTATGCAGGCAATTCCTACAATATTTACAGACCTATGACGCGTGCGTCTTGGGCATATCCTGTCGAAACGGACGAATCGGGACCGTACTATGAATACGACGATACGGGCAAAACCAGCGAAGATCTCGTTGTACAAGCAGGCTTTACCGCTTGGAAGGATAAGAGCCACACTTTGCGCATGAATCCTGTTACAGGCGAAACTCTGGAATACACGTTTACGATAGCGGGCGACAGCGAAGACCACCCTGCATTTAACGCCATGACCAATGCCAAGGAAATACTTAACAAGATCGGTTTCAAAATCACCGTTCAAAAGGACATCAACGCATTGAAGAAACTCAACACGGGCGACTTGACCGTATGGGCGGCCGCTTGGGGTAGCGGTGTAGATCCCGATATGTATCAGGTTTACCACATCGATTCGCAAGCGACTTCTACGGCTAACTGGGGATACCGTGCTATACGTCTCAACCGCAACGGAAAATACGACTACGAGTTGGGCATAGTCAACAACCTCTCCGACATAATAGACAAAGCGCGTCAGACGTTGGATCAGGACGAACGTACAGCATTCTACGCCACAGCGCTCGATCTCGTTATGAAATTGGCGGTAGAGCTTCCCACCTACCAACGTAGCGACATGTTCGCCTACAATTCAAAGGTCATCGACGAAAGCACATTGACGCCCGAAGACGATCTTACGCCCTTCAACGGACCGCTCAACAGACTGTGGGAAGTAAGCTTTGTCGTCAACAAATAGCAACCGCAATTTGGGCATTGCCCAAACAACACTCCCGAAAAAAACAAAAGGGAAAATGAAATGATAAAGTATATTGTAAAAAGAATTTTGCTTTCGATATTGATACTTTTGGGTGTATCGTTGATAATCTACATTTTGGTGCGCCTGATGCCTGCCGACTACTTGGAAACAAAGTACAGTCAGCAATTGGCACAGGGCACCATCACCCAAGAGCAGGTGGACCAGTTCAAGAAGGACGCAGGTTTGTACATGCCCGACGGTTTTTTGACTATCACCATCAACGACGAAAACAGCGAATACAACGGCTTAACATTTAAGCGCGACATCAAATCCGTCAACTACAACCGTATGAAAGAGGGCGGAATGGGCGCAGACGAGCTGTATCAAGGCGATTACTACACCGAGGACGAGTTGTGGCAACTTACCTTGCAAAAAAACGGCAGTTACGCCATCTACAAGCGTTCCGCCGAAAAAACTGAGGCGTTGAACGGTACATACACGGCGGACAAGGCGGAGATCGTTTTGAACGGACTCAAAGGCGAGTTGTCTTATCAGCCCGAAGAGGACAACATCAAGGGCTATCTCAGCTTCACCGTCAAGGACTCCTCCGTTCTGTACAACGGCAAGGTCTTTCGCAAGGAGGTCAACGACAGCGACTACAAACGCGCCCAAGAGGGTGACTATTCTTCCGAAAGGCTCTTTCAGGGCGACTGGCTGACGCGCGACGAAAAATATATGTTGAGCGTCAAGGACGGCAAATACACCTTGTACGACATGCCAAGTAGCGCCACAGTGTCATTTAGCGGTACATACAGCGTGGATAACGACCACTACACATTGACGCTTCAATACCTCAATGCAGTGGATATCCAATATCGAGACGCGACTTTTGGCGAAAAGCTCGGCGCAGTTTTGGGCGGATATTTCAACTGGCTGTGGAACATGATGCAGGGCAATTTCGGACGTTCCTTCACTCACGAAAAGCCCGTCACCACGGTGATCGCCGACCACATGTGGATATCGTTCATAATATCGTTTATCGCATTGATATTTGAATTTGTCATATCCATTCCTCTCGGTATCACAAGCGCAACTCACCAATACAGCGCGCGGGACTACACGGTGACCGTGCTGACTATGATTGGTATCTCCTTCCCCAGCTTCTTTTTCTCGGCGTTGCTTATCAAGCTGTTTGCAAGCACGCTCGGTTGGTTCCCGACCATGGGACTGGTAAGCGGATCAAGCAGCGCTACGGGCTTTGTCCGCTTTGGAGACATGGCATGGCACTTGGTGCTTCCCATGGTAGTCATGGTGGTGCTCAGTATCGGTAGTTTGATGCGTTACACCCGCACCAATATGCTCGAAGTGTTGAGTAGCGATTACATTCGCACAGCGCGCGCCAAGGGACTTTCCGAAAAGAAAGTGGTGTATGTGCACGCCTTCCGCAACACGCTCATTCCGTTGATGACCATGATGGCAGGTATTTTGCCCAGTCTGTTCGGCGGAGCGATGATAACGGAAGAAGTGTTTGCGATAGACGGAATCGGTCGTATCGCTTACAAATCGTTGACGCAGGGCGACCTGCCGTTGATAATGGGTTACAACATGTTCCTGGCGGTGCTCACCGTGATAGGAACGTTGCTATCGGATATTATGTACGCAGTGGTAGATCCGCGCGTAAAACTTAACAAGTAGAGGAGGAAAATATGGACGAACAAAAGGAAAAATTCGACAATATTTCCGAAATCGAAAGGGAAGGCCTGTCGGATAGCCCCGTAACGTCATCGGAAACGCTTGTGCAACTAAACGATGAAGATATAGATCAAAAGGTCTACTACAAGGAACTTACCCCCGCGCGCATGGTGTTGAAGCGGTTTTTCCGCTCTCGCCTATCCGTTGTGGGCTTGGTGATGATAATTGCGCTGTTTGTCTTTGCGTTTTTAGGGCCTCCCGTATTCCGCGCGTTCGGTTACGGTTGGGGCGAAACGGAAGCGGATCGCACAACGGTGCAAAAGCGTTCGGGCGACTGGATACAGGATACCGTCAACGGCGTAGAGGTAGAGGCTTACCAATTCAGCTATCAAGAGGTGGATCTTAACACCTACGCGCCCCCTTCGTCGCAACACCTTCTCGGCACCGACGACAGAGGCATGGACGTGTTTGCGCGTCTTATGTACGGCGGAAGAGTGTCTTTGACGCTGGGATTTGTAGTGGTAATTTTGGAAACATTGTTAGGCGTCATCATCGGAGGCATATCGGGCTACTTTGGCGGATGGGTGGATCAGATATTGATGCGTATAGTGGATATCCTCAACTGTATCCCCACATTGCCATTGTTGCTCATTGCGTCCGTCGTTATCGACAGCTGGGGCGTACCGGGACAGGCGCGTATCTACTATTTGATGGTGATACTTACCATTTTCGGTTGGAGCGGTACGGCGCGTATGGTCCGCGGACAGATCTTGTATCTGCGCGAACAGGAGTACATTGTCGCATGCGAAGTGATGGGTATTCCCACTTGGAGACGCATTTTCATGCACCTCATTCCCAACATCATGCCACAACTTATCGTTTCCATGACTTTGGGACTGGGCGGAATTATCCTTTACGAGGCAACGCTCAGCTATTTGGGCTTGGGTATTCCCATTCCCTACGCGGCGTGGGGCACAATGATCAGCTCCTCGACCGATCCCATAACAATGTCCTTCTATCCCAATTTGTGGATCCCCGCAGGTCTGCTTATCGTCATTGCCGTGCTCGGTTTCAACTTTGTCGGCGACGGTTTGCGCGACGCAATGGATCCCAAAGCAAGAAAATAACGTTATTAGCATATGCGCACTTGTGCATATGAACAAAAGGTAACACAGTGAAAACAAAAAAAGAAAAAAATCCATATATCCTCAGTCTCAAAGAGAGTCGGGCAATTCAAAAGAGCAATCTTGCCGAAATGAAGAAGTTTGAAAAGGCAAAGCGCAAAAAGGTCACCCCCGATTACTTTACCACCCAACTCAAAGACGAAAACAACATTCTCGAAGTGGAAAATCTTCACACCTACTTCTTCACCGACAGCGGTGTGTCCAAGGCAGTAAACGGAATAACCTTTTCCGTGCCGAAAAACGCCATTGTCGGCTTGGTGGGAGAGTCCGGTTGCGGAAAAAGCGTCACCAGCTTGTCCATAATGCAACTTGTTCAGGCTCCGCAGGGGCAGGTGGTGGAAGGCTCCATTCGTTTTGCCACTCGCGACTTTGTGTTGGACGGCAAAAACAAGCGTATCCCCATATATGCCAAGGACGAAAACGGCGACACGGTCTACGGCAACAAGTTGGACAAAAAGGGCAACGTTGTTTTGGATAAGGACGGCAACCCCGTTCAAGTACCCGTACAGGCACGTTCGGAGGACGGTATTCCCCTCTACGAGATGAAGGAAGTGACCTACGACATCGCCAAGATGCCTACCGAGGATATGCACCGTATTCGCGGAAAAGACATTTCTATGATTTTCCAAGAGCCGATGACAAGCCTCAACCCCGTGTTTACGGTGGGTTATCAGATAGAAGAGGTAGTTTACCTTATCAACCCGACCGCCACAAAAAAAGAGGCGCACGAAAAGGCGATAGAAATGCTTTCGCGAGTGGGTATCCCCATGCCCGAGACCATTGTCAACTACTATCCGCATCAACTTTCGGGCGGAATGCGTCAGCGTGTGATGATAGCCATTGCTTTGGTGGGCAACCCTCGTCTTATCATTGCGGACGAACCTACCACGGCGTTGGACGTTACCATTCAAAGCCAGATCTTGCATTTGATAAAGGACGTTCAAAAGCAGTGCAAAGCGTCGGTGGTGCTCATCACGCACGACCTCGGCGTCGTCGCCGAAACGTGCGACTACGTTGTGGTGATGTACGCGGGCAAAATAGTGGAAAAGGGCACCGTGTTTGAAATTTTCGACAACCCCCTGCACCCCTATACCAAGGGCATACAAAAGGCAAAACCCACTTTCGACACGGGCGTGGACGCCGAATTGTACAGTATCCCGGGCGTTGTTCCCAACCCGATAAACATTCCCAACGAGTGTTTGTTCAAGGACCGTTGCGGAGAGCGTTGCTCTTGTTGCGAGGGGGAGTATCCCGAGGAGATACAGGTGTCGCCTACGCACAGCGTATTTTGCCATAAATACAAAAAATAACACCCCATATCGCAAATTCGGATGTGTTTCCGCTTTTTGCGACATGACGGATGTCCGTTTTGTAAACTCAGGAGGATTTTAGATGACAAGCTTGCTTTTGCTATCTCAGGCCGCGGTGATAAGCTTATCGGTAGTGTTTGGGGTGCTGATCGTTGCGGAATTTGCAATTATCGGTTACTTTATTTACAAACGCTATCGTCCGCGCACCGTCAAGCCCAAAGTGACTCAAGCGTCTAATGATGACAATAACGACAGCGTAGCCGTCACCGCCGAAACGGGCGAGGCTTCGCAGTATATACTCGATGTCAGCGATCTCAAACAGTATTTTCCCGTCGGCAAAAGCCTTTTGGGCAAACCGCAAAGTTTTTTGCGCGCAGTGGACGGCGTCAGTTTCCGTTTGGAACGTGGCAAGACAATAGGTATCGTGGGCGAATCCGGTTGCGGAAAAACCACCCTCGGACGTACCATTTTGCGCCTGTATGATATAACGGAAGGCTCGGCTGTCTACACGGATGAGCAGGGCAAACAGTACGAATTGGCAAAGCTTACCAAAAAACAGCTTCGCCCGTTGCGCACACAACTTCAATTGGTGTTTCAGGATCCCTATTCGTCGTTGCCTCCGCGCATGACCGTCGGCTCTATCATAGGAGAGGCGGTGCGCGTGCACAACATCGTGCCCAAAAGCGAAATTCACGACTATGTGCTGGACGTTATGAAGCGTTGCGGATTGCAACCTCACTACTATGACAGATATCCGCATGAGTTCAGTGGCGGACAGCGTCAGCGTATATGTATTGCGCGCGCACTGGCGGTAAAACCCAAATTGGTCATATGCGACGAGCCTGTATCCGCTTTGGACGTTTCCATTCAGGCGCAGGTCATCAACCTTCTCAAAAAGCTTCAACGAGAAATGGGCATTTCCTACATGTTTATATCTCACGACCTTTCCGTCGTAAAGTACATCAGCGACAGCATAGCGGTGATGTATTTGGGAAATATCGTGGAAATGGGCAGTACCGCCGACATATGCACAAACGCCAGTCACCCGTACACGCAGGCGCTGTTCAGCGCGGTGCCCGTACCCAATCCTCACCGCAAGGCAAAGCCCGAAATGTTGGAGGGCGAGCTTCCCTCTCCCGCCAATCCCCCCAAAGGATGTAAATTTCACACCCGTTGCAAACATTGCATGCAGTGTTGCACCGAGGAAGTTCCTCAAATGAGGGAGATATCTCCGGGACACTTTGTCGCTTGTCACCTGTTTGACGAAGCCGAACAAAACGACGTAGCTGTTGAGCAAGATGTGCAGGAAGAATAAACCCAAAACGGTGTACAAAGAGGACGACGGAAGGACCATCTATTCGATGGCGGGTTTGGAAGGAAAAACGCCCGAAGATCTCGAAGAAAGGGACAGACGGCGCAAAAACCGAGTTTCCGTCAGTCGCAAAGAACGCAACGCCATGATACGAGCCGCTTTTGAAGTGTACGGTCCCATTTTGTTGATAATTTTGGTCGGTTTCGGCTTGGCGGCAATATTGATCTACCTGTTTTTGCGCTGATCAGCCTCTATTTGCGCAGTTGCGCTCGGTGCCGAACTTAAACGCAGACGTCTGTTTGTTTGCAAGCATTATTTGACGACGTAAACATCACAATTTGAAACAACAATTTCCCACCCACCTAAATGGTGGGTTTTTGCTAACATTTGCACATATGTACATACTTGATCTATCTGTTTTTGCGCTGATCAGCCTCTATTTGCACGGTCGCGTTTGGTGCCGAACTTAAACGCAGGCGCCTGTATGTTTGCAAGCATTATTTGACGGCGTCAACATCACAATTTGAAACAACGATTTACAACCCACCTAAATGGTGGGTTTTTGCTAACATTTGCACATATGTACATACTTGATCTATCTGTTTTTGCATTGATTAGCTTCTATTTGCGCAGTTGCGCTTGGTGCCGAACTTAAACGCAGACGTCTGTTTGTTCGCAATCATTATTTGACGACGTCAACATCACAATTTGAAAAACGATTTTCAACCCACCCGAGCGGTGGGT